>NZ_JBFAJA010000051.1:0-100577 GCF_040654975.1 Dactylosporangium sp. NPDC050588
ACGAGGCGCCGGCGCGACCCGGGTGGGAGCTCCACCGGCCGTTCCGCGAGGCGTGCGCGCGGGTCGGGCCGCAGGACGGGCCGTCCTGCGCCACCGGGCCGGGAGGTCAGGACAGGCCGGTCGCCCAGGGGTAGCCCTTGAGGTACGGGTCTGGCTTGACGGGCTGTCCGGAGTTCCACACCTCGGTGATCAGGCCGTCGGCGCCGACCTTGCCGATCCGGGCCGTCTTGTAGATGTGCTGGGTGGCGCCGTCGACGGTCACCTTGCCTTCGGGAGCGTCGAACGTGATGCCGTCGGAGGCGGCCTTGACCTTCTCCACGTCGAAGGTGCCGGCCTTCTCGACCATGGCCTTCCACAGGTAGACCGAGGTGTACGCGGCCTCCATCGGGTCGGACGTCGGCTTGTCCGCCCCGTACTTGGCCTTGTACGCCTTGACGAACTTGTCGTTCGCGGCGCCCGTCGTGGTCTGGTAGTAGTTCCACGCGGTGAGCTGGCCGTCGAGGTACTGGGTGCCGATGCTCTTGACCTCCTCCTCGGCGATCGACACGGACACCACCGGCATCGACGCGGCGGTCAGGCCGGCCGACTTGTACTCCTTGAAGAAGGCCACGTTGCTGTCGCCGTTGAGCGTGTTGAACACCGCCGCCGCCTTGGACGCCTTGACCTTGTTGACGATCGTGCCGAACTCGGTGGAGCCGAGCGGCGCGTAGTCCTCGCCGAGCACGGTCATCCCGTTGGCCGCGGCGTACGCCTTGATGATCTTGTTGGCGGTACGCGGGAACACGTAGTCGCTGCCGACCAGGTAGATCGAGGTCTTGCCCTGCGACTTGAGGTAGTCCAGGCCGGGCACGATCTGCTGGTTGGTGGTGGCGCCGGTGTAGAAGATGTACGGCGACTGCTCGAGCCCCTCGTACTGCACCGGGTAGAACAGCAGCGCCTTGTTCTTCTCGAAGACCGGCTTGACCGCCTTGCGGCTGGCCGAGGTCCAGCAGCCGAACACGGCGGCGACCTTGTCCTGCTTGATGAGCTTCTCGGCCTTCTCGGCGAAGGTGGGCCAGTCGGAGGCGCCGTCCTCGCTGACCGGCTGGATCTTCTTGCCGAGGACGCCGCCGGCGGCGTTGATCTCCTCGACGGCGAGCTTCAGCGAGTCGCGGACCGTGACCTCACTGATGGCCATGGTGCCGGACAGCGAGTTGAGCAGGCCCACCTTGACGGTGTCACCCGAGGTGTCGGCGGCCGCGCCGGGGCCGGCCGCGCTCTCGCCGGTCTTGCTGCCACATGCGGCGAGCGTCAATGCTGCCGCGAGCATCGCTGCACACGCCGCGACGCGGCGTCCGCGGAACCTGGACATGGAACCTCCTTGCTCCCCACAGGAGCACGAAATTCGGCATTCGGTGTTTGGCGCACGCATTCGTCGTGCCTGAACATCGGCGGCCGCGGCTCGTGGCGAGCGGCACTACGCGTCCAGGTGCTGGTGTGCGGTCAGCGTCATCGAGATTGATTTCTGCGACGTTTCCCAGCCCTTAATTCACCGTTTCTGCACGCTGCGTCGCAGGGCTTGCGGACGTGAAAAAAATAGCCGGCCAATAGGCCGGCAGAATGGGACACGACGAAGGCCCCCACCGCGGCGAACGGGCATGCGGGCGGGGGCAGTCCAACATCCGGAAGGTCCGCGACGTGCGGAGGTTCCCGAGATGCTTCACGCAGGAAGCATCTTCGAGGTCCGCGGCTCACGCTGTCAAGAGCGTCCTACAGCTGGGTCACCACGTCGAACTCGAGCCCCCGGGCCTCGGCAAGGTATATACGCTGGCGCATGTGCCGGGCCCGCATCCGCAGCAACCCGCGCGGCCCCTCGTAAGAAACCGTCCCGGCACTGGCGTCAATGGCCCGGACATCGAGTGACTGAGCCCGTTCGATCAGCGCCGCGAGCAGCAGCACCCCTTCGTAACAGGACTCGCCCAGGCTGCCCAGCGGCGGGGCGTCGACCCCGAACCGGCGCGCGTACTGCCCGTGGAAGTCCAGGTTCTCCGCGGTCACCAGCGACGCGAAGAACCCCGCGGCGCTGAACAGCCCACGGGTCGCCGCCGCGCCGCTGCCCAGCAGCATGTTCTCGTCCATCAGCGTGCTCAGCCGCAGGCACCGCTGGTCCAGCCCGTACCGGGCGAACGCCCGGTTGAACCGCACCGCGTCGTTGCCGACCAGCAGCATCAGGACCGCGTCGGCCTCGGCGTGCTCGACGCGGCGCAGCACGCCGGCGAAGTCGTGCGTGCCCAGCGGCACGTACGCCTCGCCGCAGATGCGTGCGCCGCACTGCGCCGCGTACCGCCGCGCCGCCCGCGCGGTGCGCCTCGGCCAGACGTAGTCGTTGCCGACGACGAACCAGCGCCGCAGCCCGCGCTCCCGGGCGAGGGTCCGCATCGCCGGGTACAGCTGCTGGTCGGGCGTCTCGCTGGTCAGGAACACCCCGTCGGTGCGTTCGCCGCCCTCGTACAGCGCCGTGTAGACGTACGGCACCCGGCCCGCGATCCGCGGCGCCACCGCCTGGCGCACCGACGAGATGTGCCACCCGGTGACACCGTGCACCGCCCCGACCGCCACCAGCGCCTCGACCTCGGCGGCCACCCGCTCGGGCGCGGCACCGCCGTCGACCGGGACCAGGCGCAGCTCGCGCCCCAGCACGCCGCCGGCCCGGTTGACCTCCTCGACCGCCAGCTCCGCGCACAGCTCACAGCTCGGCCCGAAGATCCCGGCCGGCCCCCGCATCGGCACGACCAGCGCCACGTCCAGCGTCTCGCCGCTCACGCGCAGCAGCTCGGAATGCCCGCGCGGCAACGGATCCGGCAGCACCGGACCGGGGACCAGCCGGTCAGACCGAGACATAGCGTCATGCTTCCCGGTGCCGCGCATGAACTCCAGAGCGTTCCCGCAGATGCGGCTGTTCTGTAGCATGACACTGCTCACCGGCCCAAGGAGTGGCATGACGATCTCGCGCACGCCTCAGCCACAGGACCTGATCCGGCTGCTGACGCGGGCCGAGCGGCTGCTGGGCCGGCGCCTGGCCACGGTCCTCGACGCCGAGGGCTGCACGCCGGAGGCCTGGCGGGTCATCACCCTGCTCTCCGACGGCGCCGGCCACCACATGACCGAGATCGCCGAGCACGCCTTCCTCCCGCCGGCCACGCTCACCAAGCTTCTCGACCACCTCGTGGAGGAGAACCTGGTGTACCGGCGGATCGACGAGATCGACCGGCGCCGCATCCGCGCCCACCTCACGCCCCGCGGCCGCCGGCTGCACCAGCGCGTCAGCCAGCGGGTCGACGCCAGCATGGCGGCTCTGCCCGCGGCCGCCGGCGACCACGACCTTCTGGAGGAGCTCCTGACGCGCCTCGTCGACTCCCTGGAAGGCCGTGAGGCCGCCGCGGTGCGCCTGCCCGGCGTGTCCTGACAGGACCTGAGGTTCAGGCGACGAGCAGGCGGAGGCCGAGCTCCGCGGCGTCGAGGTCGGCGAGCCCCGGGTTGCGTTCGGCCCACCGGCCCGACGTGAGGTCGTCGTGGAGGCTGCCGACGGCCCGCCGCTCGGCGTGCTGCCCCACCCGGGTCCAGACCGACACCGCGCGGCGCACGTGCTCGTCGAGGTACGCCTCGGGCCGGCGCCAGTAGGCCTCGAAGAAGCCGTCGGCGCAGTCCCACGGGATCGGCACCGGCTCCGCTCGGCCCCCGATCGCGCGGGTCATGTCGGCCACGGAGGGCCAGCCGACGAGCAGCTCCGCGAACTCCGGCAGGTAGTCGCGGATGAGCCAGAACCGTTGCCGCCAGCCGGTGCTGTCGGCGTCGTACGTCAGCACCACCACGCGACGGGCCACCCGCCGCATCTCCCGCAGCCCCGCGACCGGGTCGGGCCAGTGGTGCACGGTGCTGACCGCCATCGCCGCGTCGAACGACTGGTCCTCGAAGGGCAGGCGCCCGGCGACCGCGGCCACGCACGGCGCCGCGCCCGCGGGACGCTGCGCCCGCATGACCGCCGACGGCTCCACCGCCGTGACGTCGCGGTCCGGCGGCTCGTAGGAGCCCGTGCCGGCCCCGACGTTCAGGACCGTCCGCGCGTCCCCGAGCGCCGCCCAGATCCGGGCGGCGATGCGCGGCTCGGTGCGCCGGGTCGCCGGGTACGCGGACCCGATGGCGTCGTACAACCGTGCGCCGAACGCCTGCAGCTGCTCCTCCGGCGGTGTGCTGATCCCCATTGCCCGGGCCTCCAGTTCCTTGTCGATGGCCACCACCATGGCGGCGGCGCGGTCGCGCTGGTCGAGCAGCAGGCCGCGCAGCCGGCGCAGGTGCGCGACCGCGTCGGTGGCCGGGTCGTCGACCAGGTCCGCGATCTCGCGCAGGCCGAAGCCCAGCCGCCGGTACGCCAGCACCTCCCGCAACCGCACGACGTCGCCCGCCGAGTAGGCCCGGTGCCCCGCCGCAGTCCGTGAGGACGGCCGCACGAGGCCGATCTCGTCGTAGTGATGCAGCGTCCGGACGGACACTCCGGCCAGCTCGGCCACCCGCCCGACGCTCAACTGCGCTTCCACGGCACCGACTATCCGCCATGACGCCACGTGAGGGGCAAGCGCTGCGCGGCGATGGAATTGGTCCTCTCGACGAATGTGTCTGCGGCTCTCTGACGTACACCGTCCGGCTTCTACGGTCGGTGCATGACAGCGCTGACCGATCCCCCGCCACGGCTGCTCAGCCGGTCGCTGCTGCTGGTGTCCGCCGTCGACGTGCTCGGCCTGACCGCCTTCTACGCGCTGCTGCCGGTCGTGCCCGCGGCCATGGCCGCGTCCGGTGCCGGCGGGGCCGCCGCCGGGCTGACCACCGGCGTGCTCATGGCCTCGACGGTGGCCGCGGAGCTGGTGCTGCCACGGGTGGTGGCCCGGTTCGGGTACCGCGCCGTGGTCGCCGCCGGCCTGTTGCTGCTGGGCCTGCCCGCGCTCGGCCTCACCGCCACCACCGCCTTCGGCGCGGTCCTCGCCGTGTGCGCGCTGCGCGGCATCGGCGCGGCGACGATCTTCGTGGCCTGCGGCGCCTGGTCGGCGCAGCTGCTCCCGCCGGGCCGCCGCGGCGAAGGGCTCGGCCTGGTCGGCTTCGTCTCCGGGGTGCCGGCCGTGGTCGGGATGCCCGCCGGGCTGTGGCTCGCCGCGCACGCGGGCTTTCCCACCGCGTACGCGACCGGCGCGGTCCTCGCCCTCACCGCCCTGCTCGCGCTGCCGCTGCTGCCCGGAACGGACGGGGTGACCCGCCGCCCGCCCGCACCGCCCGACGCAGATGGGGTGACGCACCGCCCGCCATCACCGCCCGACGCAGACAGGGTGACGCACCGCCCGCCCTCACCGCCCGACGCAGACAGGGTGACCCGCCGTCCGCCCTCACCGTCCGGCGCAGACGACCGCGACGCCGGCGGGACGACCCGCGGTGTGCCCTCGCCGCCCGGCGCAGACGGACGCGCCGCGGACGGGATGAACCGCGGCCTGCCCTCGCCCGCCGCGGACGGGATGATGCGCGCCCTGCGCGAGCCGGTCCTGACCCGCCCGGCCATCGTCTTCGGCGGCGCCTGCACGCTCGCGGGCATCGTCGCGACGTTCCTGCCCGCGGCGCTGCCGCACGCCGGGGCCGGTGTCGTCGCGACGGCGCTGCTGCTGCAGGCGCTCACCGGCACCGTCACCCGCTGGTGGGCCGGCCGGGTCGGCGACCGGGTCGGCCCGCGGCGACTCCTGGCGCCCGCGATGCTGGCCGCCACCGCCGGCTTCGCCGGGCTGGCCGTCACCGACCGTCCGGTGGCCGTCCTGGCCGCCGCCGTCGTCTTCGGCACGGGGTTCGGCGCCCTGCAGACCGCGAGCCTCGCCGTGATGCTGGACGCGGCGCCGCCCGAGCGGTACGGCACCATCACCGCCCTGTGGAGCGTCGCGTACGACGGGGGACTCGGCGTCGGCGCGGCCGGCTTCGGCCTCCTGGCCACCGCGACCGGCTACCCGGCCGGGTTCGCCGTCACCGCCGCGCTCGCCGCCACGACGCTCCTCGCCCTGCGCCGCCGGACGGTGCGGGTCCGCGCGACGTAGGTGCCGGTGCCGGATCAGCGCTCCAGCAACCAGGTGACGATCGCCCGGGTCGCGCCGGCGACGGCGCCGCGGACGGCGGCGAGGCTGAGTTTCTCGCGCCAGGACGGGTTCGGTTCGGTGGACATCGGTGGCTCCCGGTGGTCGGTGGTGGTCCTGCGTTGACGGTTCCAAGGAACCGCTCCCGCCCGGGGTTCGGCACCGGGTGCGAAGGAAGCCGAACCCCACCCCGGGGATCCGGTCCGGTTGAGCTCGGCGTTCGCGGCCGATGCGGTGGGGTTCTACGGTGGTCCGGGGGTGTTCGGCGGGGTCGCCGAACACCCGAGGAGGGCGCGCAGATGACCGACGACCAGCTTCCCGGCGCCGGCGATCGGCTCGATCTCGCGTCGGTGCAGTCCCTCGCGGACTTCGCCGAGGCGTGCGGCCGGTTGCGTGCCGGCCGCTCGTACGCCGACCTGCGCAGGGCGGCACGGCCGCGCCCGCTGCCGGCCGCGACGGTGAGCGACCTGCTCAACGCCAGGTCCACGCCGACCCGCGACACCGTGGTCACCTTCCTGCTCGCGTGCGGCCTGCACGACGACGCGGCGCGGCGGCCATGGCTGGCCGTGTGGGAACGGGTGGCCACGGCCGGCCGGCCGCAGCCCGCCGGCGCGGTCCGGGTCCGGCTGGCCCGGCCGCGGCTGCTCGGCGTCCACGCCGCGATCCAGGTGTCCGGCACCGTCCGGGAGCTGCCGCCGTACGTGCCGCGGGACGTCGACGCCGACCTGCGGTCCGCGCTCGCCGAGGCCGCCGCGGAGGGCGGATTCGTGCTGCTCCTCGGTGGTTCGTCGGTCGGCAAGACCCGGGCCCTGCACGAGGCGGTCCTCGCCGCCCTACCCGAGTGGTGGCTGCTGCACCCGGCCGACACCGCGGCGATCGTCGAGCATGCCAAGGCGCCGGCGCCGCGGACGGTGCTGTGGCTGGACGAGCTGCAGCGCTTCCTCAACCGTCCCGCCGCGCTGCCGGCCGGCACCCTGCGGCAGCTCGTCACCGCCGGCACGGTCGTGGTCGCGACGCTGTGGCCGGAGGAGTACGCGGTGCGCACCGCCCAGACCTGCACCGGTCAGCAGGACCTGTACGCCAACGACCGCGAGCTGCTCGGCCTGGCCCGGCTGATCCAGGTGCCCGAGACGTTCAGCCGGGCCGAACGGCGCCACGGTGAGGCGCTCGCCGGCACCGACCCGCGCATCCGGATCGCCCTCGACACCACCGACGCCGGCTTCACCCAGGTCCTCGCCGCCGGCCCGGCCCTCATCCACCGGTGGGAGCACGCGCCCGCCGCCGACTGCTACGGCAGGGCCGTCATCACCGCCGCGCTCGACGCCCGCCGCGTCGGCGCCCAGCAACCCGCCACCCGCGCCTACCTCGAGGCCGCCGCGCCCGCCTACCTCACCGCGGCCCAGCAGGCGACCGCCCCCGCCGACTGGCTCGACCGCGCCCTGACGTACGCCACCGGCACGGTCCACGGCGCCGCCGCCTGCCTCACGCCCGTGCCCGCCGGTATGGGGGCGGTCGCCGGCTACCTGCCCGCCGACTACCTCCACCAGCACGCCCAGCGCACCCGCCGCACTGCCGCACTGCCCGACCTCGTGTGGAACGCGCTCCTCACCCACCGCGACCCGCGCGACAGCCTCGGCCTCGCCGGCAACGCCGAGCGCCGGGGCCGGCCGGAGCACGCCATCGCCTTCTACCGCGGTGCGCTGGCCACGGACGGGCTGCTCGCCGCCCTGCCGCTGGGCGCGGCGCTGATCAGGCACGGCGGCGCCGACGAAGGGCTGCAGATCCTGCGGGACCACGCCGCCGGCAACTCCGTCGTCGCCCACTTCCTGGCCGACATGCTGGTCCGCTGCGGCCGCGTCGACGAGGCCGTGCAGGTCCTGCGCGAGCTCGCCGACGGCGGCGACCGGTACGGGGTCCGGCGCCTGACCGCCCTGCTGGCCGAGTACAGCCGCCTCGACGAGGCACTGCAGGTGCTGCGCGACCACGCCGCCGGGGACCCGTTCGCCTACGAACAGCTCGCCGAGCTGCTGACCGAGCACGGCTGCCACGCCCAGGCGGCACGAGTCCTCTCCGAGCCCGGCGCGATCCGGTCCTTCACTGAGATGATCGACCTAGCCGCCGAGTTCCGCCGCGCCGTCGATGCACCGTTCGAGCTGCCGCCCGGCATCGCCGAAGCCTCGCACGCCCGCCGACTGGCCGCCGACCTCGCCAGGCAGGGCCGCCTCGAGGAGGCGCTGCAACTGCTCCGCGACCGCGCCGCCGCCGGCGACGACCAGGCCCTCCACCAGCTCGTCACCATGCTGGAGGAGCACAACCGGGCCGACGAGGCCCTGCAGGTGCTCCGCGACCACGTCGCCACCGGCGCGGCAGACGCCCGCTGGCTGGCCGGCAAGCTGAAGTCGCGCGACCGCGTCGAGGAGGCGCTGGAGGTCCTCCGCGACCGTGCCGCCGCCGGCGACGTGTACTGCCTCCAGCAGCTCGCCACCATGCTGGTGGAGCAGGACCGGGTCGACGAGGCATTGCAGGCGCTGCGCGAACACGCCACCGACGCGTCCGTCGGCTACCGGCTGACCGGCATGCTGGCCTGGCACGGCCGGACCGACGAACTGCTGGACGAGGTCGCGGCCGGCACGACAGGCGCCGTCGAGGCCCTCCCGAGACTGCGACGGACGAACAAGCCGACCGCACACTGACAGCGCACGGATCGCGGCCAGGTGCGTACAGCCGATCAGGGCCTGCGTGGTCAGGCCGCCGTCGGTGGCGGGTCCAGCGAACCGTCGGAGGGCTGCGCGGGTGCCTGGGCGGTGGCAGCGATGACGAGGCGACCGACGCCGTTCTGACGGTGGCGCCCCCCGTGCGCATCGACGTCTTATTGCTGTCTGTCAATGAATGGACACGCCATGTTCATCTTCGGCTACCCGTAGGCAATCCGGCGCTGTAAGTGTGGGCACGGAAGTGCTCAATGAACGACCATCCGGGCGCTTCGGACGAATGTACGCGAAAGGCTGCGCCCAACGTGAGCTCTGGCGATGCCGCCCGCGACCTCGGCGAACAGCGCGCCGCCCTGCACCGCTACGTGACCCGGCTCGTCGCCCCCGACCTGCACCAGGCCGAGGACATCGTGCAGGAGACCCTGCTGCGCGCGTGGCAGCACGCCGACCAGCTCGACTGGGCCGAGCGGCCGATCCGGCAGTGGCTGTTCAGGATCGCGCGCAACCTCGTCGTCGACGCCTGGCGCAAGGAGCGCAGCGTGCCGATCGGGATCGCGGCCGACCTGTTCCCCGAGCGGGCCGACCGCGGCGACCTGGCCGAGACCGTCGCCGACCGGCACCTCCTGGTGCACGGGCTGCGGCAGCTGCCGGCCCGGCACCGCGAGATCCTGGTGCACGTCCACCTGTTCGGACGCGGCGGCGACGACACCGCGGCGGCGCTCGGCATCCCCGGCGGCACCGTGAAGTCCCGCACCCACCACGCGCTGCGAGCCATGCGCGCGGTCCTCGGGGAGGCGGCATGATCGCGTACCTGTCGGCGCACCGCGGGCCGATCAGCGCCCTGCTCGGCGGTCTCGGCCTGCTCGTGCTCGCCCTCGTCCTGCTCCAGCGCGCGGTGCGGCGGGCCGGCGGCTGGCGGGTCGTGCGGCGCCGGTTCGCCCACGAGGTGCGGCGGACGGCGGCGGCGTTCGGGCGGCCCGTCCGGCGCTGGTGGCGGTACCGGCGACGCCTCGAACTCCTCAAAGGACTGCTCGCCGACCCGCAGGCCTGGACGACCGCCGAAGCGGCGCTGCGCGACATCCCGCTGCCCGGCCGGCGGCAGCCCTACGCCGTGATCGTCGCCGGCGACGCCGTCGGCGTGTACTTCGCCGGGGAGCCCTGCGCGGTCCCCGACGACTCGCCGTGGACCGCCGACGAGGACGACCCACTGCTGTGGTGGACCCCGCCGGGCCTCGACACCCCCGGCGAGGCGACCGCTGTGCTGGTGGCGGCCGGCGTGGAGGACACCCGCGGCGGCGTGGTGTTCCTCGACCTGACCGCCGGCCCCGCCACCGTCGCCACGACCGGCGACGAGCGCACCGGCCGCGCGCTCGTGCAGTCGATCGCCGCCCAGCTCGAGGCCCGCCTGCCCGGCGGCGCGGTCACCATCGGCTCCGGCGTCCACCCCGGGTTCGACGGCGAGCTGACCACGCCGGCCAGCGAGTTCCTCATCTGCGCGGGTGTACCCGGCAGCACGCGCACCGATCTGCGCACCGTCCGCATCGGCGGCGCCCAGGGCCATGCCAGGCTGCTCGCCGCCGACCGCACGGGACTCGTGCGCCCGGCCGGCACCCCGCTCGTCCTCGACGTCACCGCGCTGCCGCGATCGGTCGTCCGCACGCTCGCGACGATCCCGCCCGCGCCCCGGCGCCCGGACACCGGCCCGCTCCTGGACGAGGACGCCTTCGTGGCCTCCCTCGACGACCCGTCGTCCCGGCCGCCGGACCGAGGCGACCCGACGTCCCGGCCGCCGGACCGGACAGCGACGGCTCCGGAGGCGGATCCGCGGGCGGCAGCACCCTCGCATCGGCCGGCAGTGCCGCCGCCGGGGGACGCTGCCCGCGCCGGGGCGCCGCCGCCCATCCGGCCGGTCAGCGCCACCACGCACGACGAGGACGAGTTCGACGAGCCGGAACGCCCCGCCCCCGGCGTGTCCGCGACCACGGGGATGCCGGCATGAACCTGACACTCACCACCGTCGACGGCATCGACGGGACGCGCCGGGACCACCTCGTCGACCTGCCTGGCGCCTGCACCGTGGCCGAGCTCAGCGCCGCCCTCGACCGGCCCGCCGGCGACGGGAGCGCGGCCAGGTTCCTGGCCGGAGCCGGGCCGGCCAGGAAGGTGTACCTCGACGGCGTCGAGGTGCCGCTCTCCGCCCCGGTGCACGGCTCCGGCATCCGGTCAGGAGCGGTCCTGGGTCTGGGCCGGCCCGTCCGGCGACGGGACCTGGTCCGGCCCGACCCGGCCGACGCCGGCCCGGTGCTCGTCGAGCTGCACGCGGTCTCCGGGCCGGCCGCCGGCCGGAGCTGGCGGCTCACTCCGGGCAGCTGGGAGATCGGCACCGCCGATCACTGCGCGATCAGCGTCGACGGCCCCGACGCGCCCACCGGCGGGCTCTGGGTGACGGTCTCCACCCGGGGGACCGTGACGTGGCACCGCGAGCCCGGCGACGACGGCGAGGTCAGACCGGCGGTCGTGGAGCCGCCGTACGCGTTCGACCCGGAAACCGGCATCACCGTCGAGACCGGCGGTCGGCCGTCGGTACCGGACGCGCAGGACGACGACGAGCCCGCCAGGCGCTGGGAGCCCGGCACCGACCTCGCCGTCGGTCCGGTCCTGCTGAGGCTCGTCGCCCCGGTGGCGGCCGACGCCGCGGTCACGGACGCCGCCGACGGGGTCGGCCTGGACTACAACCGGCCGCCGCGGATCGCGCCGCATCTGGACGCCGAGCGGGTGCGGCTGCCGAACCCTCCGACCAAGCCGCCGCGCCAGCCCTTCCCGATGCTGATGCTCGTCGCCCCGATCGTGCTCGGGCTGGTCCTCGTCGGGGTGTTCCGCTCGTACTTCTACCTGGTCTTCATCCTGTTCACGCCGGTCATGGCGGTCACCAACTGGATGGTCGGCCGGCGCGGCAACCGCAAACAGCACGAGGACCAGTGGCGGCGGTACCGGCTGCGGATGGACTCCCTGCAACGCGAGATCCACGACGCGGTCCGGCAGGAGCGGCACGTGCGCTGCGTGACCGGACCCGACCCGGCGACGCTCGGCCTCGTCGCGACCGGCCCCGGGGTGCGGCTGTGGGAGCGGCGCCGGCGGGACCCCGACCACCTGCTGGTCCGGCTCGGCACCGCCGACCTGCCGTCCGTGAAGGAGATCGACGACCCGGGCCGGGACGAGAACCACCGCACGGTGCGCTGGAACATCCAGGACGTGCCGGTCGGCCTGGAGCTCGCCGAATACGGCGTCATCGGCGTCGCCGGCCCGGCCGCGCCGGTACAGGCGCTGGCGCGGTGGTTCGTCGCGCAGAGCGCCGTCCTGCACAGCCCCCGGGACCTGCGGGTGGTGGTGCTCACCGAGCCGCGGCGCAGCGACGGCTGGAGCTGGGTCCGGTGGCTGCCGCACCTGCGGCCCACCGGTGGGGGCGGCCCGATGGTCAGCGTCGGCAACGACCCGGAGAGCGTCGCCAACCGCGTCGCCGAGCTGGTCGCCCAGGTGCAGGCGCGCCAGAGGGCACTCGGCTCGTCGCTGGGCAAGGCCATGTTCACCGACCCCGACGTGCTCGTCGTCCTCGACGGCGCCCGCCAGCTGCGGGACGTCCCGGGCGTCGTGCAGCTGCTCACCGAGGGCCCGCGGGTCCGCCTGTTCAGCATCTGCCTCGACGAGCAGGAGCGGCTCCTGCCGGAGGAGTGCACCGCGGTCGTCGTGGCCGCCGCGACGACCGTCACGCTGCGCCGCACCGGCAGCGCCGACCTCACCGGCATCCGCGCCGACCTGGTCGACGTCGGCTGGTGCGAGTGGCTCGCCCGCGGCCTCGCCCCGCTGCGCGACGTCAGCCCCGAGCACGACGCCGGGCTGCCCCGCGAGGTGCGGCTGCTGGACCTGCTGGACCTCGAGCCGCCCGACCCCGCCGAGCTGCTGCGCCGGTGGGCGAAGCGGCCGGCCAGCACCACGTTCGCGCTCGGCCGCGGCTACGACGGGCCGCTCGCGCTGGACCTGGTCCGCGACGGGCCGCACGGGCTCGTCGCCGGCACCACCGGGTCCGGGAAGTCGGAGCTGCTGCAGGCGTTCGTGGCGTCGCTCGCCGCGGCGAACCGCCCCGACGAGCTGACCTTCGTCCTCGTCGACTACAAGGGCGGCAGCGCATTCCGGGAGTGCGCCGAGCTGCCGCACACCCTGGGCATGGTCACCGACCTCGACGCGCACCTCGTGCAGCGGGCGATGGACTCCCTCGGCGCCGAGCTCCGCCGCCGGGAGCGGATCCTCGCCGGCGCCGAGTGCAAGGACCTGCCCGCGTACCGGGCGAAACGTGCCGCCGACCCGGCACTGCCCCGGCTACCGCGGCTGCTGCTGGTGATCGACGAGTTCGCCACCCTCGTGCGTGAGGTGCCGGACTTCGTGCCCGGCCTGATCGGCATCGCGCAGCGTGGCCGGTCCCTGGGCATCCATCTCGTCCTCGCCACGCAACGGCCGGCCGGGGCGGTCACCCCCGACATCAAGGCCAACACCAACCTGCGGATCGCGCTGCGGGTCACCGACACGGTGGAGAGCCAGGACATCATCGACACCGGCGAGGCCGTCACCATCTCGCCCGGCAACCCGGGCCGGGCGCTGGTGCGCGCCGGGCACCGCACGACCGTGCCGTTCCAGGCCGCGTGGGTCGGGGCCGGCCGGCACCCCGAAGGCACCGCACCTGTCGCCGCGGCGCCGCTGCGCACCGCGGAGCTGTCGTGGCAGCGGCTCGGTCGCCCCGTCGACCTGCCCTCAGATCCCGCGGCCGACGTCGACCCGCACGCCCCCACCGCTCTCGTGCCGACGGACCTGCAGGTCTTCGTCGCCGCGGTGAACGAGGCCGCGGCCGGCCTCACCGACCTGGTGCCGCAGCCGAGCCCGTGGCTGCCGGCGCTGCACGAGCGGGCGCTGCTGGCGGAGCTGACCGTCCAGCGGGAGACGCCCGTGCACGAGAGCGTGCCGCCGCTGATCCCGTACGCGCTCGAAGACGTCCCGCAGCTCCAGCAGCGCCGGGTCGCGACGGTCGACCTCGGCACGTTCGGCCATCTCTACGTGATCGGCGCGCCGCGCTCCGGCCGGACCCAGGTGCTGCGGACCATCGCCGGCGCCGCCGCGCAACGGACGAAGGTCCGCGACGTGCACCTCTACGGCATCGACGCCGCGGGCGGCGGCCTCACCGCCCTCGAAGCCCTGCCGCACTGCGGCGCGGTGGTGTCGCGGCACGACATGGAACGCCTCGAACGCCTCCTGCGCCGCCTCGGCCGGGAGCTCACCGAGCGGCAGGAGCGCTGCGCCGCGCTCAGCTGCGCCGGGCTCGTCGAGCTGCGCCGGCGGCTGCCCGCCGCGGAGCGGCCGCCGCACATCCTGCTCTTCATCGACGGCTGGGACGCCCTCGCCCCGGTCCTCGACGAGCACGACCAGGGCCGGCTCCTCGGCGACGTCACCAGGATCGTGCGGGAAGGCGCCGCCGCCGGCATCCACGTCGTCGCCACCTCCGAGCGGGCCCTGCTCGGCGGCCGGCTCGCCGCGCACAACGACCACAAGCTGCTGCTGCGCCAGGCCGACCGCAACGACTACCAGCTCGTCGGCATCCTGCCGAGCAAGGTCCCGGCGACGATCGTGCCCGGCCGCGGCTGGCACGTGCTGTCCCGCACCGAGACGCAGGTCGCGCTCCTGGACCCCGACGACAGCGGCCAGGCCCAGGCCGCCGCCCTGCGCAGGATCGGGGCCGCGGCCGGCACCCCCGCGCAGGAACGGCCGTTCGCTGTCGCCGGCCTGCCTACGTCCGTCGCCTTCACCGACGCCTACGAGCAGGTCCCCGCCTCCCTGCGCCGCCCGATGTGGGGGCTGCTCGGTGTCGGCGGCGACGACGGCACCGCGGTCGGCGTCGACCTCGCCACGACGTCGGCGTTCTACGTCGGCGGCGCACCCGGCACCGGCCGCAGCAACGCCCTGGCCACCCTCGCGGTGTCGCTGCTGGCCGGCGGCACCGCCCTGATCGTGTTCACCCCGCGGGAGTCGCCGCTGCGCGCCCTCGCCCGGCACGCCCAGGTCCGTCTCTTCACCGACCCGGACCCGGCCAACGACGCCGTGCAGGCGGCGCTCACCGATCTGCGCGGTCCGGCGGTGGTCCTGGTGGACGACGCCGACCTGCTCACCACCCCCGCCGCCGACAAGGTCCTCCGTGCCGTCGCCACCTCGGGCCGCGACCACGGCCAGTCCATCGTCTACGCCGGCGCCGCCGACGCCCTCTCGATCGGCCTGGGCGCCTGGCTCACCGCCGCCCGCAGGGCCCGCCGGGGCCTGCTCCTCGCCCCCAGGTCAGTCACCGAGGGCGACGCCATCGGCGCCCGCCTGACCTCCAGCCAGGTCCGCGGCGCCGCCCCGGTCGGCCGCGCGTACACCTCCGGCCCGGCCGGCACGGCGATCGCCGTCCAGGTCCCGCTGACCGTCCTTCGCGACTGAAGGAGTCCAGCGGTCAGCGCCAGAACCATTTCTGGTTGTCCTGGCCGTTGCACCAGTAGAGCTTGACGGGGCTGCCGGTGGTGGTGCGGCGCTCGATGACGTCGGCGCACTTGTCCGCGTTGACGTTGACGAGGTCGTTGGAGGCGTTGAGGCGCCATTGCTGGGCGCGGTTGCCGCTGCAGTAGGCGACCTGGACGACGGTGTAGACGTCCGTGCCGGCCCAGGCGGCGTCCATGCAGAGGCTCACGGAGCGGATGGTGCCGTCGGGGAGGGTCTCCCAGTGCTGGGCGGCGGAGCCGTCGCAGGTGGCGATCACCAGGGCGGTGCCGTCCTTGCCCGCGGCGGCGCTGAGGCAGAGGCGGGACTGGACACCGACGATCGCGCGACCGGGGATCGAGGGCGGCGGGGCGACGGCCTTGGCGGTGGTCTTCGCCGGGGCGGCCGCGGTCGTGGTGGCGCCCGCCTGGGCTCCGGTCGCCGTGCCGCCGGAGCCCGAACCGCCCGCACCCGACCCGCCGGCACCCGCGCCGGAGCCCGACCCGCCTGAGCCGGGCCCCGGCCCGGCTGAGCCGTTGCCGCCCGAGCCGCCGGGGGGCGTGGGAGAGCTGGACGCGGCGGGACCGGCCGTGGGAGCGGGCGGCGTCGCGGAGGTGGAGGTCGCCGCCGCGGGGCGGGGAACGAAGCCCGGGCCGGCGGTGCGGCCGGCGTCAGCCGCGGGACCCGAGGGCAGGATGAACGGCAGGGCCGCCACGGCCAGTACGACACCCGACACCACGAACACGCGGGGCGCCGGGATGAAGCCCCGGCGGGGCACGGTGGGGCGGCGGGTGAAGGCGTCGGCGAACGGGGACATGGCTGCTCCAGTCGGGGCTATCGGGTGGGCAGGTCTTCGGGGGCGAGCAGGACGAGGTCGTCGCCGGTGGCGTCGGGGAGTTCGGCGACGCGTTGGGCCTGGCGTTCGGTCATCTCCTGGAAGACCTGGCGGGCCAGGCGGCCGTTGCCGAAGCCTTCGCCGCGGGGCAGGGCGGTGAAGTAGTCGACGAGGCCACCGCGGGCGGCGTCGGTGAGTTCGTACCGGTGTCCGGCGGCCTGGTGTTCGACGATGGCGACCAGCTCCGGGGTGTCGTAGTCGTCGAAGTGCAGGGTGCGGGTGAAGCGTGAGGCCAGGCCCGGGTTCGCGCCGATGAAGCGGTCCATCTCGCCCGGGTAGCCGGCGACGATGACGATGACGTCGTCGCGGTGGTCCTCCATCATCTTGACGAGGGTGGCGATGGCCTCCTGGCCGAAGTCGTTGCCGCCGTAGCGGGGCACGAGCGAGTAGGCCTCGTCGATGAACAGGACGCCGCCGAGGGCGCTGGTGACGGCGGCGGCGGTCTTCGGGCCGGTGTGGCCGACGTACTCGCCCACGAGGGCGCTGCGGTCGACCTCGACGAGGTGGCCGCGGCGCAGCAGGCCGAGGGCCTTGAGCAACCGGCCGTAGAGGCGGGCGACGGTCGTCTTGCCGGTGCCGGGGTTGCCGGCGAAGACCAGGTGCCGGCTCAGCGGCGGGGCGGGCAGGCCGGCCTCCTCGCGGCGGCGGACGGTCTGCATGAGCTTGACGAGCGTGCCGACGTCGCGTTTGACGCGGTCGAGGCCGACCAGCTCGGCCAGCTCGCCGAGCAGGTCGTCGAGCGAGAGCTCGTCGGGGGCGGGGACGGCGGTGACCTCCGGGGACTTCGCCGGGGACGCAGCCGGCAGCGCGAGCCCGGTGGCGGCGTCGTGGATGCGGCAGTCCTGAAACACCGGGTCGGCGGCGGTGTCGACGTGCAGGCCGGCGAAGCCGGTCGCGATCACGTCGCACCGGGTGAACTGCCCGCCGGCGCCCTGGGCGACGTAGATGCCGTTCTTCGCGACGCCGTCGACGCGCAGCCCTTCCACCTGCGGGCGGGAGCCGGTCCACGCGACCAGTCCGGAGCCTCCTCCGCCGGTGACGTCGGCGGCGGTGATCCGGACCGTGGCGGCCGTGTCGATGACGATGCCCGCGGCACCCGCGTCGGTGACGCGACCGCCGGTCAGGGTGAGCGCGCCTCCGGCGACGATCTCGACGCCGACCTCTTTGGGTCGCAGGACGGCGCACTGGCGCAGGTCGGCGGGGGACGAGGAGGCGATCCGCACGCCGGTGGCGACGTCGGCGATCGTGCAGCCGGCCACGGTGAGGCAGGCGCGGTCGCCGACGTGCAGGCCGGTCATGGTGAGGTCGCGCAGGTCGCAGTCGGTGAGCGTGACCCGGGACTGCTCCACGGCGTGGACGCCGTGCTCGGCGCCGTGCCGCACCCGGCAGGCGGTGAGCTGCACGTCGGCGGTGCCGCCGGTGTGCACGGCGCTGAACCCGGCGCCGGTGAGGTGGCAGCCGTCGAGGACGGCGCGGGCGGCGCCGACGGCGAGGAGCGCGTTGGCGGAGGTGTCGCGGACGGTGCAGCCGGCCGCGGTGAGCTCGGCGTCGTCGGTGACGACGAGACCGCTGGCGCCCGGCCCGGTGATGCGGCAGTCGGTGAGCCTGACCCGGGCGGCGCCGGACACCTGGACGGCGGCGGCGCCGGACAGGTCGATGCGGGACTCGTCGGCGACCACGGCCGCGGCGTCCTCGACGAGGAGCCCGTCGCGGCCGGCCCGGTCGATCCGGCAGTCGGTGAGACTGAGCCGGGCGGTGCCGCGCACGCGGATCCCGGACCCGTCGGTGGCGCGGACGAGGAGCCGGACCGCGGCGAGCTGGGCGGCGCCGGACAGCACGATCCCGACCCCGGCGACGGCCTCCAGGCGCACGTCGGACCCTTCGGCCTTGACGTCGCCGGCGAGGTGCAGCGCCGTGCCGGCGGCACCGCGCACGGCGACGTCGCGGAGGACGACGGCGGCGACGGCGTCGACCGCGCGGGCCTCGATCCGGCCACCGTGCACCTCGACGTGGTCCAGGATCGCGCCCGCGCCGTCCTGGACCGACACGGCGGGGCGGGACGGGTCGGCACCGCGCACGACCAGCCCGGTGACGGTGGCGGCCGCGGCGGTGAGGGTCAGGGTGCCGATCTCGACGCTGCCGGTGCCGTGCTCCGGGCGCAGGTGCACGTCACGGTCGAGGTGGACCGGCTCGGGGTAGCGGCCCGGCGCGACCACGATGGTGTCGCCGGGCGCGGCGGCGCGCACGGCCTCGGCGATCGTCCGGTGGGTGCCGCGGCCGCCGCGGGCGCCGGAGACGGTCAGGACCCTGGTCATCCGGCGTAGTACCAGGGGTTGTCGTGCATGCGGAACTCCTTGAGAAGCTGCGACGTGACCGTCTTCTCGATGATCTTCCAGGGCAGCTGGAGCGCGAACTCGGCGACGCCCTGGCGGTGGAACGCCCGGCCGCCGAGGCCGGAGTTGAAGAGCGTCTTGGCGATGCTGGTGGTGACGGCGCCGGTGACGCCGGCCGCGGCCGACAGCAGGCCGTCGTAGACGGCGGCGCCGCCGGTGAGGTAGACGGTGTTGCCGTTGGCGTCGGTGATGCCGAAGACGGCCGCGTTCATGCTGCCGTTGACGAAGCCGGTGAGCCCGGCGACGGGCACGTTGAACGCGAAGTCGTAGGTGCCGCCGCGCCAGCGGGTCGCGGTCTCGTTGCCGGCCCACTCGTTGGACCAGTGCTTGTCGTGGTTGAGCGGCTTGCGGTGCCAGCCCTTGCCGCCGTCGATGTTGGCGAGACCGGCCTTCCAGTCGCCGGAGCGTTGCATGGCGCCGAACTTGTTGTCGTGCACGAGCGAGCCGACGGCCTGCTTCACGGCCGCGCCGACCGCGGCGTTGGCGAACGCCTTCAACACGTCCTTGCCGTTGAACTGGGTGCCGGCGATCGCGTCGACGATGCCGTTGACGGCGAGGTTCGCGGCGAACTCGAGCAGGAACTCCTGGGAGAACTCCAGGGCCGCCTTCTGCAGGGCGAGCTTCCAGTACGGCTCGTACAGGGCCTCGGTGTGCGTGCCGAGCCGCAGCTCGCCGCCCCACTCCATGCGGTTGGCCTCGCGGATGCGCCGGTTCCAGCCCCGCACCTCGGTGACGCCGCCGCGGTAGTCGAGCTCGCGGCCGGCGCGCTGCCAGATCCCGCCGGCGCCGCGTTCGAAGACGTAGCCGTCGTCGGTGCGGCGGGCGATGGTGAGCCCGGTGGCGTCGTACTCGCGCCACTGCCCGCGCCAGGCGTCGCGCTCCAGGAACCCGGTGCCGAACTGCGAGCGGTCCCGGACGGTGGCGCCCATGTCGAACTCGCGCCACGCGCCGGGGGTGCCGAGGGTGTACTCGCGGATCCGGCCGATCTCGGCGCCGGCCGGGATCTCCCGGACCACGACCGCGGCGCCGGCGCCGTCGGTGACCTCGTCGCGGAAGCGGGTCGCGCCGCCGAACCAGTCGGCGACCCAGCCGCCGGCGCCGTTGCCCGCGTTGGTGTCCCACCAGCGGCGCAGCGGGTTGGCGCCCGGGGCCGCCGCGACGTTGCCGTACTTGTCGATCTTCCGCCACTGCCATTCGTGCCCGCCGCCGGGCAGGTCGACCCGCCACGAGTCGACGTAGCCGCCGCCGTCGAGCATCCGGCGCTCGCGGATGAGGACCTGGTGGCCGTCGGCGCCGCGGACCGTGTCGCGGAAGGAGTCGTCGTAGGTGGTGTGCGGGCCGTTGAAGCCGCGCCCGTATTCGCGCGTGCCGGTCTGGCCGGCGCCGTCGCGCCACTGCCAGGTGCGGCTGTCGCTGCGCGCGTTGTAGCCGGACCAGCTCCATGTGCCGGCGCGCTCCGGGGCGTCGGCCTCGACCCGGTTGACGCCGCCGGCGGGGTCCGGCCAGTCGTCGGCGCGACCGATGACCACGCCGTGCGGGTCCTTGCGCACCCAGACGCCGGTGCCTTCGTGCGCGGCGCCGCGGCTGGCGGACCCGCCGTCGGCGGCACCGGCGGCGGGCGGGCGGTGGAACTCCTTGATCGAGCCGTCGGCGTACCCGGCGCGGGCGACGAAGTGCTGCTGGCCGCCGAACTCGTACCAGTTGCCCTGCTGCTGCCCAGGGACGAACCGGTCCTCCCAGATCCGGCCGTCGGGGTGTGGGCCGACGTTGACCCGGTGCCCCGACAGGTTGCCGTTGCCCTCGGTCCACGGGATGCGGTTGGCGTCGTGGACCGCGCCGCCCGGGAGCGGGACGGTGTCGTGGCCGACCTTCAGGGTGTTGCCGTGGTCGAGCTTGGCGCTGGAGCGCACGAACCGGCCGGCGTTGGTGAAGTCGTAGGAGGCGTCGTTCATGCCGACGAACCGGAAGCCCTGCGCCCGCACGTTGCCGTGGGCGTCGAGGCGGCGCCACTCGTAGAGCTGGAAGCGGGTGTCGGTGCGCAGGTGCGGGTTGGCGCGGAACACGTCCTCGTCGACGCCGGCGAGGAACTTGCGGGCCCACTGCGGCGGCCGCTGCTCCGACCACCGGCGGGTCTCCAGGCGGTCGCCGCCCGGCAGCGCCTCGAGCTTCCCGGCGTCCTTGCCGTGCGGGGAGTGCGTCTGCCACGTGTCCCGGCGTACGCCGCCGGCGCCGAGGTCGAACTGCTGATACACGCCGGCGTTCGCGGGGCCGTGTGCGGTGCCCCACTGGCGCTGCACGACCGGCCCGGGGTTGCCGCCGGCCGGGGGCAGCCGGTCGGTCCAGCCGCCGTCGCGGTCCAGGGTGCGGGGGCCGTGGCCGAGCCGGTTGCCGGCGGCGTCGAAGCGGTGCCAGGTCCAGTCGCCGAGGGCGCCGCGCAGCCCCACGACGTCGCCGCCGCCGAGGCCCTGCCGGAACTCGTGCACGAGCCGGCCGTGGTGGTCGACGTCCCGCCAGCCGACGGCGTTGGTGTCGAACTTTCGTACGCCGTGGTCGACGACCCGGCCGTCGGGGGTGAGCTCCACCCATTGCGGGCGCTGCGCGGTGCGGCCGAAGTCGCCGTCGATGCGGCGGAACACGTCGAGGCTGGTGCCGCCCGGGATCGGGCGCCGGTCGAAGACCTCGACGCCGGACCGGTTGAGCAGCCGGACCCGCCCCGAGCCGGCGGCGGCCGCGTCGACGGTCCCCGCGTGGAACGCGCCGGCGGGCAGCGGGACGCCGTTGTCGGCGAGGTGCCAGGTCCGGCCGGCGGCGTTGACGACGAACTGCCGGGTGGTGGGTGCCGCGTCGCGCAGCACGTTGAAGGACTGCTCCAGGAGGTTGCCGGCGGCGCCGTACCGGCGGAACTCCCCGGCGTGCAGGCCCAGCTGGTCGGTGACCCGGTAGCCGGCGCCGTCCGCGGCGACCTGGAGGCCCTGGAGCCGCACGCCGGCCAGATCCTCGACGTGCCCGGCACCGCCGGCGGCAGGGGTGACCACGACCCGGTCGGCCCGGCCGGCGAGGTTGTGCACCGGCGTGCCGGTCTCCAGGTGGGCACCGGCGCCGTTGAAGCGCTGGAACGCGTTGCCGCCGAGCGTGTCCGTGATCTGGGTCCCGCCGCCGTGCGCAGTGACCGTGAACCGGGGGTCGGTGACCTCAATGCGGGCGGCCGCGCCGCCGGTCGGCTGGACGTGGAACCGGTCGCCGAGCACGTTGCCGCCCACGTCCCGCAGGGGCCGGCCGGTCTCGGTGGGCGCGCCGGTGCCGTCGAAGCGCTGGAACCCGTGGTGCGCCGCGGTGTCGGTGACCTGGAACCCGCCGCCGTGCGCCGCGACCGTGTACCTGGGGTCGGTGACCTCGATCCGGCCGCCGGCGCCGTGCGCGTCCGTCACCCAGAACCGGTGGTCGAGGACCCCGCCGCCCGTGTCGGTGAGCGGGCGGCCCGTCGCGGTCAGGGTGCCGGCCTGGTCGAAGCGCTGGAACGCGTGGTGCGCCGCGGTGTCGGTGATCTGGAACCCCGGGCCGTGCCTCGCGACCGTGAATCTGGCGTCAGTGACCTCGATGCGGGCCGGCGCGCCGCCGACCGGTCGGACGTGGAAGCGGTCGCCGAGCACGCCGCCGCCCGCGTCCCGCAGCGGCCGGCCGGTCTCGGTGAGCGCGCCGGTGTGGTCGAAGCGCTGGAAGGCGTGGTGCGCGGCGGTGTCCGTGACCTGGAACCCGCCGCCGTGCACGGCCGTGGTGAACCTGGGGTCGGCGACCTCGACGGTGTGGCCGCCGGCGCCGTGGGTGACGACGAACTGGCCGCCGACGGGGGCGCCCGTCGCGTCCCGCAGCGGGCGGCCGGTGGCCGTCGCGGTGCCCGTGGCGTCGAAGCGGTGGAAGCCGGCGCCGTCGGCGACCTGGAAGCCGTCGCCGTGCCGTGTGATCGCGTGGCCGCCGGTGCTCTCGATCCGCACGCCGCCCATGGCGTACCCGCCGACCGGCTCCACCACGAACCGGCCCTGCAGGTCGTGCCCGTCGAGCCCGCGCAGGACCGTGCCGACCTCGGTGAGGTCGCCGTCGGCGTCGAAGCGGCGGAACCCGGTGCCGCCGCCGATCTGGTACCCGCCGTCGAACTCCGTCACGGTCAGGTGCGGCACCACGGCGCCGTCGTCGTCGATCAGCCGCAGCTGCGCCGCGCCGGCGGCGTCGACGTGCTCGTCGATCCGCAGCCCGATCCCGCCACCGTCGGCGCCGCGAAGCACGACGTGCCCGTCGATCGGCGCGCCGGCCCACAGGTCGTTGACGATCCGCGAGAGGTTGCCGCCGCCGCCGAGCAGCCGCGGCCGGTCCCGCAGCGATCTGGCGGTGAGCTCGGAGATCCGGGCGTCCATCGCGGCCGGGTTGACGCCGAGGCCGCGCAGCTCGGTCTCCAGGCGCTCGACGCGCATCAGGGCGGCCTGGTGGGCGTTGCCGGCGTGCACGTGGGCGACACCCGGGCCGCTGGACGACTGCCCGGGCCGGGCCTGGATGTCGTTCCAGAGTGCCTCGACGCGGCCGAGTTCGTTGCGGGCTCCCGTGTACTGGCCCCAGGTGTCCAGGCGTTGCCGGCGCAGCGGATCGTCCATGGCGCCGAACAGTCCGGCGATGCGGTTGCTGTCATGCTGCCAGGCGGCGTCCAGCTGTGCGGCGGTCGGGCGGGCGCTCGACGCCGGCGGGGGCGGGGTGATGCCGGCGTCCCGGACCGCGGCGCCGCCGGCGTGCGGCGCGCCCCGGCTGATCTGCGTCTGCAGCAGGCCGAGCGCGAGGGTGACGGTGACCAGGTCGACGCCGGCGTCCGCCGCGCCGCCGCCGGGCGGGGTGGCCGGCCCGGGGTCGATGTCGCTGCCGGCCCGTCCACCCGGACCCAGGTCGACGCCGGTGCCGGCCCGTCCGCCCGGACCCAGGTCGACGCCGGCGCCGGCCCGTCCGCCCGGACCCGGGTCGACGCCGGCGCCGGTCCGGACGGTGTTGTCTGCGCCGCTCAGGGCTCGGACGTCGACGGCGAGCTGGGCGACCGGGGGTGGGGGCTGCACACCGGCGAGGTGGGCGGGGCTGCCCGAGGCGCCGGCGGGCACGTGGACCGTGGGTGTGCCGGCATGGTGCGGGCCGTGGATCGCCGGGGCGCCGGGGTCGTGCCGGGGCGGGGCGTGCAGGGCGGACGGATCCGCGCCGTGCCGCACCGGCGTGTGCGGGACGACCAGGTCACCGTTGTGCGGTGCCGCGTGCAGCGTGCCGTTCCCGTTCGGCGGGGAGCCGGCGACGTGGGCCGGGGTGGGATGCAGGCCCACGGCGCCGTTCAAGCCGGGCGGGGAGCCGGCGACGTGGGCCGGGGTGGGGTGCAGGCCGGCGGCACCGTTCGAGCCGGGCGGGGAGCCGGCGAGGTGTGCCGGGGTCGTGGCCGGGGCGCCGGGGTGGGCGGAGACGCCGTCGAGGCGGGTGACGACGAGCTGGGACACCGGCGGGGTGTCGAGGCCCCGGCTCAGGGCGCCGAGGTCCTGCGACACGTGCTGGGCGCCGATCGCGAGGCCGGTGTGATCGCCGATGCGGGCGCCGGCGCCGTTGACCGCGCCGCCCGGGGTGCCGATCAGCGTGTGCGCGGTGGGCGCCGCACCCGGGTGCTGGGCGAGCAGGTCCATCGCCCCGGCGTGCGCCGAGGGCGGCGGGCCGAGGTGCAGTCCGTTGTGCACGGACGGGGCCGGGGTGGCGTGCGTGAGGGCGCCCGGTGTGATCGCGTCCCCGAGCGCGACCGGCGCGGGACCGGCGTGCGTGAACCCGCCGGGCGCCGGCACGCCGTTCGCGATGACTGCCGGCGGGGGCGCGGCGTTCGCCAGTACCGGCGAGACACCGGCATGCGTGAGGCCCGCCGGTGGCGGCACGGCCGTCGCGAGGACCGGCGTGGCGCCCGCGTGGGTGAGACCCGCCGGAGGGGGGACGGCGTTGGCCAGGACGCTCGCCGGCGGGACGGCGTTGTGGGTGACGGCGCCCGGCGGGGTCAGGTGGACGGCGCCCGTCATGGAGCCGGTCTCACCGAGATGGATGCCGCCGAGCAGGGAGCTCGGCGGCGGGGCGGTGACCGCGGAGACGGCCGGCAGGTGCAGGTTGCCGCCGACGCCCGCGTGCTGCGCCGGCGACACCGGCTGCAGGTGTACGCCGGCGCTGACGCCCGTGCCGGGGTCGAAGGTGTGCAGGGGCGGCATGCCGATGCTCATGCCCTCCACCCGCACCCGGGTCAGCGTGTCCATCGGCGACAGCATGATGGCGTCGATGCTGCGGACCGCGTCGCCGCTGAAGTGGAAGCCGTCGCCGATGGTGCTGTGCAGCTGCATCGCCGGCGGGGTCGGGGTGATCCTGCCGATGCCTTCGAACGACCCGACGTTGACGGTCTCGATCCGGGGCGGGACGGTGAGGTTGCCGGTGCGCACGTCGTTGAGGTCCAGATGTACGCCGCCGCCCCCGCTCTCCGGGAGGAAGACGTGCGGACGGGGCAGGCCGTACAGGTGATGGCCCAGGACACCGCGGTCGAAGACGGCGAGCTTCGTCGCCTTCCACACGCCGAGGTGCAGCTCGTCGGCCTCGGCGGGCAGGAAGAGCCGCAGCCAGCGGTTGCCGCCGAACTCGGTCTTCAGGAACGTCCAGGTGCTGGCGCCGAACTTGGCGACCATCGAGGGCACGCTCGTGGCGAACGCCTGGATACCGCGGACGCCGTTGACCACGAAGAGCCCCGCCTTCGACAGCGCGATGCCGGTGAGGGCGGGCAGGTCGGTGATGCCGGTCCGCAGCCACAGAGCGCCGTTGCGGATCCAGGTGCCGGCGACGGTCGCGATGTCGTGCAGTCCGGGGAAGATCACGAACGGGTGGCTGATGATGCCGCGGAACGCGTTGCCGAAGAACTTGAACACCGCGAACGCGCCGGCCTTCAGCCCGTTCCAGGCGAACTTCGCGCCGGCGGCGATGATCTGGAAGATCGGCACGGCCCGGGTGGTGGGGGCGAGAATGCCCAGGGCGGAGAGGAAGAACTCCAGCGCGGTGGCGTTGCCGTGGGCGAAGTCGACCGCGGTCTTGATGAACAGGGCCAGGTTGACGCCGATGGCCACGAGCGCGATCGGGCCGCCGAAGACCAGCGCCGGCAGGATCAGGGCGATCGCGATCCACTTGAAGATCTCCCAGAACTCCTCGCAGCCGGACACGGGCTGCTTGATGTTCTGGTACGCCTCGACGATCCGGTTCGAGGCGGTGTCGGCCGCGGCGCTCTGGTGCTCCCCCGCGGTGCGGGCGGTGTCGGTGAGCGCCGGCCGGCCAGGGTCGTCCTCCGCCATCCCTCGGGCCTGGGTGAGTGCCTGGTCGGCGCGCCACTGCTCGTCGCGCATCACCGCCACGTAGGTGGTGAGCGCCGTCGCCGACCACTCGAACGCCTCGGCGAGGCTCTGCACGAATCCGCGCAGCCGGCCGCTGATCTTCTCCCGCAGCGCCTCGGCGGTCTTGCCGGCGAACGCCTCCGGGCCGGCGGTGTCCAGGACGGCGGCGAGCGCGGTGTCGACCTCGCGGGCGACGGTGCCGAGACTGCGCAGCGAGGCGATGACCTCGTCGATCCGGGCGGGGTCGCCGGGGGTCGGGTCGCCGCCGAGGCCGACCTTGTCCCAGTCGGTCGGTCGTGGCACGCGGACACCCCCTCGTAGCGGATCTGCATGACCACGTGTGAACCCGCCGGACGGTTCACACGTGGTCGAGGCGGGACCACGAGAGGAGGCCGCGTTGCCCGACTTCGCCATCGACTACGGGCTGTTGCACGAGGCCAAGAAGGACCTGCACGATCTCGCCGACCGGATCGGGCCGAAGCTCGGCGACACGGTGTTCTCGCAGGTCGGCAGCATCGAATACGAGGACTCGGACGCGGTGTTCGGCAACGACGGACTGGCTGGGTCGTTTCGCAGCCTGTACCGGATGGCCCAGCATCCGATGAGCAAGGCCGAGGACGACCTGCGGGAGCTCGGTGACATCTTCGGCGCGGTCGCCGACGGGTACTTCGACGTCGACGCCCAGATCGCCAACGGGATGGGCATGATGGGCGCCAGCCTGGACCTGGACCGCTGGAAGGAAGCCAAGGACGCCTGGGACTACCTGCAGGCGCACCGCGGTGACTGCGTGCCGGGGCCGGACGGGTCGATGCCGGGCTTCTGCTCCGCGACCGACCCGGGCCCGCCGCCGACCGACTCGACGATCACGACCGAGACGGGATCGGTGCACACCCACCTGACGCTCGACGAGAACTACAACGTGATCAAGGAGGAGACCACGGTCGTCAACGGCGACCAGCGGTACACCTCGACCACCACGTATTCGGCGGATCGCACGTCGTACACGACGGACACCACCTACAGCGACGGCAGCACGACCCACTCGGTGACGACGACAGGTGAGCACGGCTCGTCGGTGACCGACACCACGGCGGGCGACGGCTCGACCACGCACACCGTCATCGCCCTGAACGAGGGCGGCGGCGGCACGATGACCGTGACCGAGAGCGACGGCACGGTGACGAAGTACACGCGCGGCGATCAGTACGCGCGCTGGGACGAGGTCGAGAAGACCACGCCCGAGGACGAGACCGACTACTCCAGCTACCCGATCGGCGTCTGACCGAAGGAGCCCGCCATGCCCAACATCTCACTCGACTACGACAAGATCGAGGCGACCTCGACCCGCCTCGACGGCGCCGTCCGCGACATCCTCCCGATGCTCGAGTCCCTGCGCAGCGACGTGTCCAACCTGCTCGAGGACGGCCTGGTCTTCCAGCAGTCCAGCCCCGCGATGAAGGAGTCGTACGACAAGTTCAACACCAGCCTCCTCGCCGCGATGAAGGGCATCAACGACTTCGCGAAGCAGTTCCGCGACATCCGCACCTCGATGGAGGAGATGGACGTCGACATGGCCGGCAAGATCCGCTCCGCCGGCTCCTGACCCCACCGCCGCTGCTGGTCCGTTCCCCGGGCGGACCAGCAGGGCCGTTGCGGGAGGAAGCACACGGCGCCAGCAGGCCCTTGACCGCCACAAGCCCGTCTCGTGGCTATTCGCGCGCCGGCCGGGCGACACGCAGGCCGGCCCCGAGGAGCAGACCCCACACGAGAAACAGCGGATCCCACAGGTAGGCGTGGCCGATCATCGCTTGCCGATCGAAGCCACCCTCCGGTCGCAGTGCACCACCCAGAACGAGCCAGGCCGCGGTGGAATTCAACGCCCCGTATCCGGTGAGCACGATGGCGGCCAGCCACGCGAACGCTCGCCATGCGCCCGGGCGAGGGAGCGACCTTCTGCTGGTCAGCAGCGGCACGACCACGACCGTGCACTTCACCGCAGCGACGGCGACCAGCACCAAACCGGCGGTGACCGGCGCTTCCCGCGCAACGGTCACTGCCCACTGGCCAACCGTCGGAAGCAGCCAGCGACCACCAAACGCCCAGTAGAGACTGAACCCAGCATGCAGTAGGCCCGCGGCTGCGGCTCCCATGAGGAGACGGGCTGCTGCGGGCTTGTCTGCCATGGCTCTCGACCGGCGTCAGGGGCGGCGGGTGGCCGGGTCCTGGTCCGCGGCGAGCAGCTCCGACACCGTCACGAAGCGGAAGCCCCGCGCCCGCAGGCCGGCGAACATCTCGCCGAGGTGGCGCAGCGCCACCAGCCGGCGCGGCTGGCCGACGTCGTGCGCCAGGACGATCGACCCTGGCTGCACGGCGTCGACGATGGCGCGGACCTGCTCCTGCGGGTCGCGCTGGTAGCGCCGTTCGTCCATCTGGTGCGACCACAGCACCAGCCGGTAGCCGAGCTTGTCGGCGGCGAGGACGGTGGAGCCGCCGAGGTGCCCGTACGGCGGCCGCAACAGCGTGGGCGCGCGCCCGGTCATCTCGCGGATCGCCTCGTCGCCGCGGCGCACCTCGTCGACGGCGTGGCGCAGGTCGAGCGTGGCGAGGTCGGGGTGTGACCACGTGTGGTTGCCGATCTCGTGGCGGTCGAGCCGCCCGTGTACGACGTCCGCGTGCCGCCTGAGATTGCGGCCCACCATGAAGAACGTCGCCGGCACCTGCCACTCGTCGAGGGCGTCGAGGACCATGGGCGTCCACTTCGGCGCCGGCCCGTCGTCGAAGGTGAACGCGACGAGCGGCTCGTCGGTGCGCACGTGGTAGGTGATGGTGGTGCTCGGCGACTGCGCGTCGGCGAGCACGTCGGCGGCCGACGCGTACCCACCGCTCAACGGCGGGTGGTCCAGCCCGAACGCCCGCCGCGCGAGCGGACCGCCCGACGCCCCGGCCAGCACCCCGCCCGCGGCCAGCCCCGCCCCCGCCAGGAATCTTCGTCGCGACAGCGCCATCGCTGCTCCCCCGTCCGCCCGTGGCAGCATCGTGTCACGGAGACACGAGGCGGGTCGTCCTCCCCGCGACCGGTTTGATCACCCGCACCACCAAGGGCTTTCCCTGAGTTCTGCATCATGGACATCCCCGAGCCGGTGGTCCGCCGCGCCATCATTGCCGCATGGACAACGACGACACCGGCGTGGCGGTGCGGCTGCACGGCATCGGCGCGCTGCGCGGCACCAGCGAGCCCAGGCCGGTCGCCGGCGACGGCATGAGCCTGGTGCGGGTCACCGCCGTCGGGCTGTGCGGCTCGGACCTGCACTGGTTCACCCACGGCGGCATCGGCGACGCGCGGCTGACCCGGCCGGTCGTGCCGGGCCACGAGTTCGCCGGCGTCGTGACAGGCGGTCCCCTGCACGGCCGCCGCGTCGCCGTCGACCCGGCCATCCCGTGCGGGCGGTGCGCCAGATGCCTCGAGGGGAACCGCAACCTCTGCCCCACCGTCCGTTTCGCCGGGCACGGCGAGCTCGACGGCGCGCTGCGCGAGTGGCTGGCGTGGCCGACGGGCCTGCTGCACCCGCTGCCCGACGACCTCTCCGACACCGACGGCGCGATGCTGGAGCCGCTCGGCATCGCGGTCCACGCCTTCGACCTCGGGCACCTGCGGCTCGGCGGGTCGGTCGCGGTCGTCGGCTGCGGACCGATCGGCCTGCTGCTGATCCAGCTCGCACGGGTGGCCGGCGCGACCCGTGTGGTGGCGATGGATCCCCTCGTACACCGCACGGATGCGGCACGCAGACTCGGCGCCGACGAGACCGTGACCGCCGAGACCGCGGACCACATGGACGGCGTCGACGCCGACGTGGTGTTCGAGGTGGCCGGCAACGACCGGGCCGTGCATGCGGCGGTCGCCGCGGCCCGGCCCGGCGGGCGGGTCGTCCTGGTCGGCATCCCGGACGAGGACACGACGACGCTCCCGGCGGGGGCGGCCCGGCGCAAGGGCCTGACGTTCGCGATGTGCCGGCGGATGAACCACGTCTATCCGCGCGCGATCGACCTCGTCCAGCGCGGGCGGGTGGACGTCGCGTCGCTCGTCACGCACCGCTTCCCGCTCTCCGAGGCCACGGAGGCGTTCCGCACCGCGGTCCGGCGCGCCGGCCTGAAGGTCGTCGTCACGCCCTGAACCCGGTGGCCTGCCGTAGTCCGTGTTTCACGAACCAGCCGCGGGCCTGCAGGGCGGCGGTGGTCAGGGTGCCCGGTTCCTCGAACAGGTGCGTGGCGCCGGGCACGACGATCAGCTGGCTGGGGCAGCGCAGCTGGGCCTGCGCGGCCCGGTTGAGCGCCAGGACCCGGGTGTCGCGGCCACCGACGATGAGCAGGGTGGGTGCGGTCACCGCGGACAGCCGCCACCCGGCCAGGTCGGGGCGGCCGCTCCGGGAGACGATCGCCGCGATGTCGGCATGCGGCTCCGCGGCCGCCCACAACGCCGCGGCCGCGCCCGTGCTGGCGCCGCACCAGCCGACCGGCAACGTCGCGCACAGCGGGTGCTCGCGCGCCCACGCGGTGACCTCGGTGAGCCGGTGGGCGAGCCGCGCGATGTCGAACACCTGGTCCCGGTCGGCCGCTTCGTCCGGGGTGAGCAGGTCGAACAGCAGCGTGGCGAGCCCGCCCTGGTGCATCACGGCGGCGAGGTACTCGTTGCGCGGGCTGCGCATGCTGCTGCCGCTGCCGTGGGCGAAGACGACCAGTCCGTCGGCGCCGGCGGGCACGGTGAGGCGCCCGGGCAGGCGCAGGGTCCGCGGGCAGGCGACGACCTGCTCGTCGTGCCAGTGCGCCCGGACCGGTGCCGGGTGGCTCGCCGCCCGGTGCTGGATGAGCAGGTCGCGGACCTCGTCGTCGGTGGTCGGCGTGAAGTCCTCGTACGACTGGCCGACCGACGACAGCCTGTGCAGCGACCGGACGGCGACCACCTCGTCGCAGTCGCGCAGCAGCGGTCCGATCGCGTCGGTGGGCGCGACCGGGACGGCGAGGACGACGCGGGCGGCGCCTCGGGCGCGGGCGACCCACGCGGCGGCCCGTGCGGTCGACCCGGTCGCGATGCCGTCGTCGACGATGACGACGGTCCGCCCCGCCAGGTCGATCGCCGGCCGGTCGCCGCGCAGCAGGCCGGCGCGGCGGCGCAGTGCCGCCAGTTCGGTCCGCTCGACCGCGGCCAGTTGCTCGTCGCCGATCCCGGCCAGGTTGATGACGCGCTGGTTGAGCACGCGCACGCCGTCCTCGCCGATGGCACCCATGCCGAGCTCGGGCTGCCACGGCACGCCGAGCTTCCGCACGACGATGACGTCCAGCGGGGCGTTCAGCTCCTCGGCGACCTGGGCGGCGACGGGCACGCCGCCACGGGGCAGGCCCAGCACCACGACGTCCTGGCCGCGCAGCCGGGTCAGCTTGCGGCCCAGTCGGCGGCCCGCGTCGACCCGGTCGCTGAAGAGCGGGGTTGCGATCTTCATGATCCACCTCCAGGTGGCAGCGGCGGCGGCAGTGGCCGACCGCCGTCCGGACCTCGTACAGGTCGGTACGCGGCCCGCACATCGGCCTCACCCGGCCACCGTGACGCGGTGACGGCGGAGATCGTCAGGGCCGAAGGTCCCGTGCCGCCACCTCACCGCCGGGCGCGACGCAACGCGGCGCGGGCCGGCCGCTCGGGACCAACGGTGCTGGGCGTGCCAGGCGATCCGCGCGACGCTGGATACGACAAGCATCCCGCGACTCAGCCGTTCCTCAGAACGAAGATGGCATCCGATGAGCGAACGCACGCAGAAGACGGCGGCGACCGCGAGCGAGCCGATATGGCCGGCTACGCCTGGGTCCGGCACGACTTCACCTGGCAGCACGCCCGGTCGTGGTTGTCCGGCAGGCTCGATGGCCGGGGGCTCGATGGCCGAGGGCTCGATGGCCGGGGGCTCGACATCGGCCACGAGGCGGCCGACTGGCTCTGCACGGCCGGCGCCGCGTGACCGCGGCTCCCCGGCCGCCACGCCGCGCTCCGCGGAGGAACTCACCCCGTAGCACCGTCAAGGGAGGTCACCATGGTTGCCGAACACACCGTCGTCGTCGGCGTCGACGGCTCCCCTCCGAGCCTGGAAGCTGTCGACTGGGCAGCCGCGGAGGCGGTGCGCCGGGGCCGGCCGATGCACATCCTGCACGCGTTCCAGTGGCCGCCGCCGATCTACGCGCCGGTTGTCGCGCCGTCGCCGTCACCGTTCGAGCTCGGGATCCAGGAGGCGGCCGCGCAGATCGTCGACGAGGCCGCCGACCGGGCGAGAGCTGCCGCGCCCACAGTGCGGCTCACCACGGCCACCCGGGCGGAGCCGGCCGCGGTGGCGTTGCTGGACACCGCCAGGACCGCCGCCGAGGTGGTGGTCGGCAGCCGCGGCCACGGCGGCTTCGCCGGTCTCCTGCTGGGCTCGGTCAGCACGCAGGTCGCCACGCATGCCCCCTGCCCGGTCGTGGTCGTGCGGCACCTCGACCGCCCGCCCGGCCCGGAAGCGGGACGGGTCGTGGTCGGGGTCGACGGCTCACACGACGCCGGCGACGCGCTGCGGTTCGCGTTCGAGCACGCGTCGTCGTGCGGCGCCGGTCTGACGGCGGTCCTGGCCCACCGGCGGGCGGGCTCGTCCGGCCGCCCCGACGGCCCGCTGCCGCTGATCGTCGACGCCGACGACCAGGGCGAGGACGTGCAGCGCACCCTGGCCGAGTCCACTGCCGGGTGGCGGGAGAAGTACCCAGACGTCGACTTCCGCACGATCACCGTGCGCGGCCGTGCCTCCGAGGTCCTCGTGGACCGGTCCGCCGGCGCCCGGCTGCTGGTGGTCGGTTCCCGCGGCCGCGGCGGGTTCACGGGGCTGCTGCTGGGCTCGGTGTCGCTCACCACCGTCCAGCACGCGGCCTGCCCCGTCGCCGTCGTCCGCCACGGGAGGCCCGGACCGTCGTAGCACGGCTCCTGACCCCGGCGACGTGCCCGACCGTTCGCTCGACTACCCGCAGATGTCGCCGTCCGGCGCGCTCAGCAGCCGGTCCGCAGCGGCGACGACCGCCACGGGGCAGCCCGCATCGCGCAGCAGTCCACCTGTGACCGGGCCGAGGATCCGCGCGCCTGTCTCGAGCCGGCTCCGCGCGGCCACCACCATCATGCAGGCGTCCCGTGTCAGGGCCGCGATGCCGTGCTCCACGTCGGGGCCGTGAACGACGCACCGTTCGATCGGCACGTCCGGGAACCGGGCCGGCCAGCCGGCAAGCGTCTCCGCCAGGAGCCGCTCGGCCACGTCGGTCGGCGTCAACCCGATCGCCGCCGGCGCCGGCACGGACAGGCCCGCCAGGAAGTCGGACCGGTGCCAGTGCCGCGCCGTCGCGGCGTCGCTCAGGTGGACCACGCGCAGTGGCACCCCGCGGCGCGCTGCCTCATCGAAGGCGAACTCCAGGACCGCGTCGGACGCGGCGCCGCCGGCCAGCCCGGCCGTCACCGGGGCGCCCTGCGTCGCCGGCCGCGCCGGCACCACGAGCACTGGCACGGCGCTGCGGCGAGCCACCGGGCATGCCTCCGAGTCGCCGTCCGGGCGGACCGCCGCCGCGGCCAGGACGACCAGCGACGCATGCGGTGCCTGGGCGACCAGGGCGCCGGCGAGGTCGCCACAGACCATCCGGGCGTCGACGTCGATCGACCGGCCCGCCAAGGCGACCGCCCGCATCATCCGGGCCAGTGCCTCGTCACGGGGTTGCCACCGCGCTTCGGGCAGCGCATCCGGGGGCGGCGGGGCGAACGCCGAGAACAGATGCAGCGGCTGGTCACGTAGCCGCGCCTCGACGGCTCCGGCCCGCACGGCCACCAGTTCGTCGTCGGCGTCGTCGAGGCCGACGAGCACCGGCCGGGCTTGGACGGTCATGGCACGGCTCCTGTCATGTCGGCGGGGCTCACACCTCCCAACGTGCCACCGGCGCGACGCCCGGGTCATGGCCGAACTACCCGCCGCCGCCGGGACGTTCGGCCGCCTTCCTCGGCGGTACGGCACCATCCGTGCCGGCCGTCGCGTGCCCGGTTGGCGGGCTTTACGCGATGCCGCGAATGGCGTCATGGCTTCCCATCCGGTCGGGTGGGAAGTACATCCGAACGGCCGTGAGACCGTTGCTGAAGTGCGTGGTCAGCCGGGCCGGCCCGGCGGGCCGGACTACTCGTCGTCAGCGTCGAGGCGGCTGACGTCGGAGACGCGACTGGGCAGGGTGACGGTGTGGCCGTAGAAGTTGCGGATCTCGGCGACGACGCGCTCGAACTGGTCGAGGTCGATCGGCTTGGTGACGAACGCGTTGGCGTTGCGGGAGTAGCTGGCCGCGATGTCGCTCTCCGTCGACGACGTGGTGAACACGATGACCGGGATCGACTTGAGCTTGTCCTCCTGCTTGATGAGCGTGAGCGCCTGGCGGCCGTCGACGCGCGGCATGTTCAGGTCCAGCAGGATCAGGTCGGGCCGGGGTGCGTCGGTGTACGGCTCCTCCCGGTGCAGGAACGCCAACGCTTCCCCGCCGTCGGCCACGTGGTGCAGCTCGCTGCGGATGCTGTGGTCTTCGAAGACGCTCTCCATCAGCGCCACGTCGGCGGGGTCGTCCTCGACGAGCAGGACCTGCAGGACGGATGGCTCAGTCGGCATCGCGGTGCTCTCTGCTGGTTGGTCCGCCGCCGGGCGGCGTGGTCGGAGCGTCGATGCCGGCCGTTCGGGCCGACAGGCCTCGGTCACCCCTCCGGTGTGCGCCGGCGCTGCCGGCGACCTTGACAGCGGTACAGTACGGCACCGGTGCAGCTTGCCCGAAGACTCGGACCGGGAAACCTGCGCCGCCGGTCGACCGCCGGGACTCCCCGGTGCCCACCCCGCTGTCAGCGCAGGCGGGACAGCCCCGCCTCCAGCAGGACCACGACGGCTGCGCGGGCGTCCTCGTCGCCGGCAACGGTCCACCGATCGGCCCGCAGCTCCGTCAGGGTGCCCGCCAGCGCCTCACGCGCCAGCTCGATCGTGTCCGCCGGAAGCAGCAGTGCCGCGTCGTCGGCCCGGTGCGCGTCCTCGGCGGCCGATCCGATCATCATCATGCAGCTGGCCACGCGCCCCAGGATCGCCGCCAACGCCGGCTGCGGCCGGGCGGCGTTGAGCAGGGCGCAGTGGGTGGTGACGCCGAGAGCGACGAAGAGGCCGCCGGCCTCGTCGAGGTCCAGCACCGCGGGGGAGCCGGGGGACGCCGGCCCGGACACCGTCGCGACGACGGTGTCGGTGATCGCGATGGCCAGGGCCTGGGCGGTCGCGGCATCGAGACCGTTCACGTCCAGCGCCAGCGGGCGGGCGGTCGTGAGGTGCCGCTCGACGACGGCCTGCACGAGCCACCGCGGCGCCAGGATGCCGCGACCGTGCAGCTCCTGGCTCACACGGTGGATGATCTGCCGCAGCGGTCCCGGCGCGGAGGCGTCGTCCAGGTCCATTCGACACCCTCCGGCACGTCAACGATGTCCCGGCGGCACGAGACCCGCAGGTGGCCGTCGCGCAACGACCCTCCGCATTCTGTTCCCACGTCGAATTCGACGCAAGAATCGACGCAACCACGACCTCGTCTCGTGGTGGCCGAACCGGCGAAGGGGTGTCGCTGGTCGTCCACCAGCGGCATGGTTGTGCGGCTCAGCCGGGGTCGGCGGCGCGGAAGGCTTGGCCCGACGTCGCGACGAGGGCCAGGGCGACCGCGCCGGCGGCCATGGCCACGAGTGGGATCGCCGTCACCGAGCCGGCCGCGTAGCACCATGAGCCGAGGGCCGAGCCGGAGACGATGCCGATCTGGAAGACGATGCCGTACACGGCGTTGGCCGGTTCGGCGGCTCGACCCGGGGCGCGCCGCAGGACCGCCAGGGAGGTCGCCACCACGAGGACGGAGAAGGTGCCGCCCCACACGAGCAGCATCGGCACGCCGGCGTACGGGGCCGCCGCCAGACCCGCCGACCAGACGCCGGCGAGCGCCACCACGAAGACCACCGACGCCGCGCGGGTGCCGGCGATCGGGCGGGTGTCGCTGAGCCGGCCGCCGAGGTTGCTGCCGATGACCGCGCATATGCCGTACACCAGCAGCAGCACGGTCAAGGTGGTGCCGTGCAAACCGAGTCGTTCGGCCGCGAACGGGGCCACGTAGGTGAACAGGGCGAAGTGTCCGACCACCGTGGCGAGCAGCACGCCGAGGACGGGGACGAGCCCGGGCAGCCGCAGCACCTCGGGCAGGCGGGGATGGTCCGCGGGGGTGCCGGGCTCGTCCGCGACGGACGGCACCAGGAAGAGCACGGCCACGGCGAGCAGCAGCGACACCGCGGCGATGGCGAGCAGGGCGACCCGCCAGCCGGCGAGCTGGCCCAGGCCGGTGGCGAGCGGCGTGCCGACGACGAGCGCCGCCGCGCCGCCGACCATCACCCGTCCGGCCGCGCGCCCACGCGTCGACGGGCGGGCGAGGCGCTGGGCGGTGGGTGCGGCGAGCGCGAAGAACAGCCCGTGCCCGACCGCGGCGAGCCCGCGGCCGGCGGCGAGGACCGTGAGGTTGCCGGCGGCGGCGGACGCGACGTGCCCGACGCTGAACGCCGCCGTGCTCGCGGCCAGGACCCAGCGGCGGTCGAACCGGGCCGTCCACCGTGTCAGCGGGACCGCGGTGCCGCCGGCGACCAGGGCATACCAGCTGACCGTCAGCCCGACCCGGCTCTCGGTGCTACCGACGCCAGAGGCGATGTCGCTGATCAGCCCGATCGGGGTGGTCTCGCCGGTGACGACGATGAAGGCCAGAGCCGCCAGGGCGAACGTGGCGACGAGTTCGGTACGCGGATGCATCGGCACCGACTCTGTCACGGCCCGGGCCGGCTCCGCCTCCGAACGTGATCCACGACTCGCGGACGTTCAGTCGTCATCCGAGGAGAACGCGCGGGCCAGCAACGCGGCGATGGCGACACCGACCACGGCGATGGCGACCTGCACGCCGATGACCAGCCAGTCGTACCGGTGACCGGCCACCACCAGGACCTTGTCGCTGCTGATGTCCCACCGGTCGGCGGCCCACGTGCCGGCGACGGCGGCACCCATCCCGATCAGCACGGTCAGGATCAGGCCGATCGGCTGGCGGCCCGGCAGCAGGATCCGCGCGACGACACCGATGACCGCACCGAACACGATCGCGGACACGTAATCCTGTGCACCCACCGAGCGACCTCCTCGTCCCGATCCGCCTCGCATTGTGCCGCAGCCGCGCAAGTCAGCTGTAGACGACGGTCACCCGCTGCAGGACGATCGCGACCTTCGGGGCGCCGTCGTCCGGGCTGCTGCCGCCGGGTTTGACGCCGCCGTCGGCGACCTTGTCGATGACGTCCATGCCCTTGGTGACGGTGCCGAAGCGGGTGTAGTCCGCGGGGAGCATCGGGTTGTCGTCGTAGTTGATGAAGAACTGGCTGCCGCTCGTCCCAGGTTTATCGGTGCGGGCCAGGGCCACCGAGCCGCGCCGGTAGCCGGGCTGGGTGCCGAGGTTCTCCTCCGCGAACTGGTACGCGGGGCCGCCGGTGCTCGTGCCGGACGGGTCGCCGCACTGCAGGACGAACAGCCCGGCCGTCGTGAGGCGGTGGCAGGCGGTGCCGTCGAAGAACTTCTTGCCGGCCAGATAGGCGAAGCTGGCCACCGCACACGGGGCGGCCTTGGCCTCCATCGCGATCTCGACCACGCCGAGACTGGTGGTCAGCGTCATGGTCGCCTTGGTGCCACCGGGGACCGTGGCCGGCGGTGTGCCGACGTCCTTGATGGCCGGTTGGTTACCGGCGGCGACCGGCGACCAGCGGCACGCGCCGGCGGCAGCCGACGACGGCGGCGATGATGATGACGATGACGACGCGGATGGGGCGATCCGCTGACCGAACTGCTGCCCTGGCGACGATGCCGTGGTGCACCCGGCGAGCAGCGACACGGCCACCGCCGCGCTCAGCAGGCCATGCGGTCGACGAATCATGCGTGCACAGTACGACACCTGTCAGGCCGGAGGGCGGGGAGCCAGGGCCACGACGAGCGGCAGCGGGATCAGCGCGGCCATGGTGACGGCGAGACCGACCTGGTCGGCGACCCAGCCGATGAGGGCCGGACCGAGCAGGATCCCGGTGTAGGTGAACGTGGTCAGCCGCGAGATCAGGGTCGCCGCCGGAGCGCCCCGCAGCCGGCCGACCGCGCTGAAGGTCAGCGGTATCAGCACCGAGGCACCCAGCCCCGCCAGGGCGAAACCGGCCACCGCCGCGGCCGGGTGCGGCGTCAGCACGGCGACCGCGAAGCCGCCCGCGGCGATCGCCGCGCCGAGGCGGAACAGCGTGTTGCCGCCCCAGCGGCCGGTGAGCCGGTCGCCGACCAGCCTTCCCGCGGTCTGGCCGCCGGTGTACGCCGTGATCGCCGCCGCGGCCAGGCTGAGGCCGGCGTGCCGCTCCTGATGCAGGAAGATGCCGCCCCAGCCGAGCACCGCACCCTCATAGACCATGATCGCGGTGGCGGTCAGGCCCAGCACGATCAGGGCGCCGCTCCAGCCGGTCCGCGGGCCGGCGGCGGCGCCGTCCTGCCCGGCCGGGCCGCCGGCCTCGGCTTCCCCGCGCCCGTTCTCCGGCACCAGCCGGGGTCCGAGCGCGAGACCGGCGGCCAGCAGCAGGGCGCCGGCGGTGACGAGGTGGGCGGCGAGCGAGACCCCGGCGTGCGCCAGGGCGGCGGTGGACAGCGACGCGACGACCGCGCTGATGCTCCAGGCCGCGTGGCAGCCGTTGAGGACCGGGCGCCCGGCCCGGCGTTCGACGGCGACCGCGCTGGTGTTCATCGCCGCGTCGGTGGTGCCGTGGACCGCGCCGAGCAGGGTCGCCAGGGCGGTGAACCACCACGGGCCGGGCGCCACAGCGATGCCGGCCAGCAGCAGCGGCATGACCGCGAGGGTCACGCGCAGCACCGCCCGGGCCCCCACCCGGGCGGTCAGCGGCCCGACGAACTGCATGCAGGCCAGCGCGGCACCCGCGAACAGCAGCCCGGTAAAGCCGAACCGCCCGTCGCTGAGCTGGTGGGCGTCCTTGATCGAGGGCGCCCGCACGATGTAGGTCGACAGCGTGAGCCCGTTGAGGAAGAACACGGCGGTCACGGCCCACCGCCCCGGCGTCCTCACGGCCGGCTGATCGATGATGGTCTGGTCACTGACGGTCATGCACGCCACCCACTCCCGGAACGGACCCCGGTCGGGCCCCACCTGGATGACGAACGGCGACCGGCCGAAACCGACAACCACCACCGGCAAGATCTGGTCAGGTCGCGATCGGCTGGGCGGTGATCACGACGTTGTCGCGGTAATGCCTGGTCGCGCTGTCGAACGGGCCGCCGCAGGTGATGAGGGTGAGTCGCACGGCGCCGTCACGGGCGAAGTACCGCTGCAGCGGGATCGCCGTCTTCGGGTGGATCTCGCGGGCCACGACACCGAACCGGTGCACGGTGCCGTCGCCGCCGGTGACGTCGATCCGGTCGCCCGGGCCGAGGTCGCGCAGCTTGAAGAAGGCCCCGCCACCCTGCTGGGCGCTGTCGACGTGCCCGGCGATGACGATCGACCCGGCGGTGGCCTCCAGCCCCGGCCCGTACCGGTACCAGCCGACGACGTCGACGCTCGGCGGCACCGCGAAGTCGCCGGTGCGCTCGTCCACGCCGACAGGGTTCACGGTCGCGTTCACGCCGAGCTTCCCGATGCGCAGCCGGGCCGGTGGCACCGCGGCGACCGCGGGCGGCGGCGCGCCGGCGACGATCGGCACACCGCCGCCGGACGGGGAGGGTGTCGCGGAGGCGAGCGCCGCCGCGCCGGCCGCTCCGACCGTCGGCGCCGGTCGCTGCGCGCAGGCCGCGACCGCGGCACCAGCGAGCAGCACGGCTCCGATCATCACGGCGACCCAGGCCGCCGGCCGGCCGGGGCGCGCCCCCGCAGCAGTCTGCGGGGACGCGCCGTCGCTCGACCGGGCCGGCATCACGCCCGGACCCCGCCGACCACCCGTCGTGCGCCGCGGCGCAGGACCAGGGCACCGCCGAGCAGCAGCATCAGCCCGGCGCCCGCCGCCGCGTAGGTCCAGGCGGCGGGGCCCCGGTCGGCGGTGCCGCCGGTGCCGGAGTTGACGCTTCCGGGCGTGCCGTGCAGGCCGGTGATGGTCTGGGCCACCACCCCGAGGGTCTTGCCCTCCGCGGAGCCGACGGCGTAGACGATCGTCGAGGTGCCCTCGGCCAGGTTGACGTCCGCGGCGGGGATCGCCACCGTGCTCGTCCCGGCCAGCACGACGTCGGCGCTCACCGTCCCGGCCGCCAGGTCGGCCTTGGCCTCGTTCGGGTTGGTGAGGTTCTTGAACACCGGCTGGCCGCCCGCCCGCACGTCGACGGCCGGCGCCGCCGCCGTGTGCCGCACGACCAGCCGGGCCTTGCCCGGGGCGAGGGTCTTCGTGTCGTTGACGAACGGGGTCAGCGTCGGCTTGCCGTCGGCCGTCAGGTGCGCCACCAGGCTGATGTTCGCGTCGGCGGGCACGGCCGCCTGGTCGACCTTGACGACGGGGCTGGTGACCGGGTCGCCGGGCTTGACGATGACGATGTCGTACTTGCCGGCCGGCAGGTCGAGCGGCCCGGCGACCTTCGACGGCTGGAAGTTGTCGAGGGTCTTCTTGCCGTTGACGTACACGTCGACCGGCTGGCCCGGAATCCCGTGCACCACCGACACCTTGCTCGACCCGGCGGCGTGCGCCGGCGACGCGACCAGCAGTGTGGCCGCGGCGACGGCGCCGAGCGCCCCGGCTCCGGCGGCGATGCGGCGCAATGTCAGACGAATGCTCATGGTGAAGCCCTTCCAGTTCCGGACACGCGAGCGGCTTGCTCCGTCGCCAGGTCCTTCGTGCGCCGGAGGGCGTCGCGGATTCAGGCGGTGGGACTTGCCACGAATCGCATCCAGCCGGGGGTCGTGACACGTACCTGCTTCGATGCGGTCGAGCCGGGCGTCGCCGCGCTGGCAGCGGGTGTACCGGCGAGCCTGTACGGCGCGGAGCTCTACGACAAGCTGGGGATCGACGCGGCGGGCGAACCCGTCCCGGAGCTGATGCTCGACGACCTGCCGAACTCCGACGTGGCCGCCTACCGGCGCAGCATGCAGTTCCTCGCCGACCTCGACGTGTCCGTCGTCCATCCCGGCCACGGGCACAGCTTCGACAGGACCCGCCTGCACCAGTTGGCCCAGGCCTACCTGGCCAGCAGAGCCTGTTGATCTTCTTGATGTGACCGCCGCTGATTCGGGCCATGCGGGTCGGCGGACGGCGTAACGTCTTGGGCGAGTACGCGTCGGCGCGCCCTCGGTGCGGTGGGTGATCGGCCGCGAGCTGGCCTCTGCTGTGCATCCGCCGCTTCCGGACCGGGCGGCGGACCGGCGTGGATGCCGGGAAGGTAGCCGCCATATGAGCACGCGGGAGACCCGCCCGGTTGCGGCCCCACCGGGACCGGTGGGGACCTTGCGCCGTAGAAGGCGATGGCCGCTGCGGTCATACCTGATCGGGCTGTTGATGCTGTTCGTGGTCACGGCCGGCGCAGGAATATGTGCGGGGTGGGTGCAGGCCCGCCACGACGCGGTGTCCGCCGCCCGGGCGGACGCGTCGACGGCGGCCCGTCTGGCGGCGCGGCAGATCGGCGAGCACCTCGCCGTCGTGCGCGGCACCGTCGAGTCCGTCGCGTCCAGCGCGGGCGTGGCGCAGGTGTTCGCCGACCCGAGCGCCTGCCGGCTGGCGTTCTCCCTCGGCGGTGCCGACGACGGGCACCTGGACGTCCTGCGCCCTGACGGGACCATCGCGTGCTCGTCCAGGCCACCGCCCGACGGTCGACCGGCGAACGCCTACACCAAGGCGTCGTGGCTGCCCGCCGCGGTGCGCACGCCGCAGGCCGTGGCGCCGGTCCGCGACGACCGCACCGGACGACCCGCCTTCCTGGTCACCGCCGTGATCCCCGGACTCGGCCTGGTCGCCGCGTTCGTCGACCTGACCGCCCTCGGCGCGGCGGCGGGCAATCTGTTCGGCGGACCCCGCCACCTGGAATTCGTGATCACCACCGAGGACGGCTCGATCGTGCTGACGCGGTGGCCCGATGGGTCGCGGTGGGCCGGCACCCCGGTGCGCGACAGCCGATTCGCGATGACCGATGTCGATACCGGTGCCGGGGTCGACGTGACGGGGCTGCCCCGGTTGTACGGCCGGACGGCCGTCGAGGGCTCCGGCTGGCAGGTCCTGGCCGGCGCGGACCGGTCGGCCGCGCTGGCCGGCGCCGACCGGCTGGCCCGGCGCCAGGCCCTGATCGTGGCGCTCGGCCTGCTCGCGGGACTGCTGGCCACCATGGTCGTGCAGCGGCACGTCACCGCCCCGATCGGCAGGCTCCGCACCGCGGTACGTACCGCCACCGCCTCCGGCAACCTGGACACGACCGTCACGGTGTCCGGCCCGCGGGAGGTCGCCGAACTCGGCGAGGACTTCACCACGCTGCTGGCCACCGTCGACCGGGAACTGCGGGAACGCCGCCGCGCCGAAGCAGCTGCCCAGGAGCACGAACGCAACTACCGGCAGATGTTCGACGCCAGCCCCAACCCCGTTGTGGTCTTCGACGCCGGCACCCTCGACATCGTCGCCGCGAACGCCGCCGCTGTCGCGTACTACGGCCGGCCCGAAGACGCCCTGCTCACGATGACCTACACCGGCCTGCTCGCGGCGCAGGACCCCACCGTGCCGGCAGCCGGCACCGCGGCAGCCGAGCCGGTCGAACGTGACCAGCCGCAGCGCCACCTCAAGCACGACGGCACCATCACCGAGGTCAGCGTCACCACCTACCTGACGTCCTTCGCCGGGCGGAAGGTCCGCTGCGCCGTCATCACCGACGTCACCGAACGCGAGCACCTGCAACGACGCCTGCGCCAGTCCGACCGCCTCGAAAGCCTCGGACAGCTCGCCGCCGGGGTCGCGCACGACTTCAACAACCTCCTCGGCATCATCAACGGCTACGCCGGCATGGCCGCCGCGGACCTGGAGCCGGCCGCCGCCGCTGACCCCGCCTGGCGCACCCTGCACGCCGACCTGACCGAGATCGTCGCCGCCGGTGACCGCGCGACCGCCCTCACCCGGCAGCTGCTGTCGTTCGCCCGCGCCGACCCCGCACCCGAGACCCGGGTCCTGGACCTCAACACCATCGTCGCCGACCTCGGCACCCTGCTGCGGCGCGCTCTCGGCGAGGACATCACCCTCATCACCGACCTCACCGCGCAGCCGTGGCCGATCAGCGCCGACCCCGGCCGCCTCGAGCAGGTCCTGGTGAACCTGGCCGTCAACGCCCGCGACGCCATGCCCGGCGGCGGGATCCTCACCATCGAGACCGCACCTGTCACCGTCGACGAGCACTACGCCGCCCAGCACCCGGGCACACGAACCGGCCGCTACATGCGGCTGCGAGTCAGCGACACCGGCACCGGCATGGACCGGGCCACCCTGGAGCGCGCCTTCGAACCGTTCTTCACCACGAAACCCAAGGGCCACGGCACCGGCCTCGGCCTGGCCACCATCTACGGCATCGTCACCCAGGCCGGCGGCCACGCACAGATCTACTCCGAACCAGGCCACGGCACGACCATCATCACGCTGCTGCCGGTCACCGATGACCTCACCGAACCGGACGCCACGCCGGCGGAGCAGCACCGGCCGGGCGCCGGCGAGACGATCCTGCTCGTCGAGGACGACGACAACCTCCGCGCGATCACCGAACGCGTCCTGCACAACGCCGGCTACACGGTCCTGTCCGCCGCCACGGTCACCGACGCCCAGCGGCTCGCCGCGGCCGACCCCGACATCGCGCTGCTGCTCACCGACGTGATCCTGCCCGACACGCACGGACCCGCCCTCGCCGCCGCACTGCACCGCGCCCGACCAGGACTGCCCGTCATCTATCTGTCCGGATACACCGAGACGATCCTCGCCAGCCGCAGCGCCATCCCGGCCGGCGCGACCTTGCTCACCAAACCGGTCAGTGCCCACCAGCTCCTGCGCACGGTCACCCGCGTCCTGGACCACACAGCAGCGCAGGCCCCCGGCCCGCGGCCGTACTGACGCGGCTCCGCGACGCTTCGAGCGGACGGCGTCCATCGCCGACATCGAGGGGGTCTGCGGGGCTCTCCACGCGGTCAGACGGTGTACAGCAGCCTACCGGTCAGAGGGTCCTGGCCGTAGCGCAGACACAGGTCCGCCAGCACGTCCTCGTGCGTCACGGCCACGTTCATGACCGTGTCGTTGCCGGCGTAGTAGACGACGACCGTGCCGTCGGCCTCGCGTACCAGGCCGCAGGAGAAGACCACGTTCGGCACGTGGACGTAGTCGGTGTCGGGGACGTGGCAGTCGGCGCGCGACGGGAACAGGATCGGGATGCTCGACACGCGCACCACGCTCGGGTCGTCGAGATCGTGCAGGGCGACGCCGAGCACGTACGGATTGCCGTCCATCGTGCTGCGTACGCCGTGGAAGACGTTGAGCCAGCCGTGCGGCGTGCGCACCGGCGGCGCACCCGGCCCGATCTTGTCGGAGAAGGCGCTCGGGCCCACGCCCGTACGCAGCACCGGCTCGTCGGCGACCTCCCACGGCCCGGTCCGGAAGTCGTCCGCGTAGCCGATCCTGACCTGCGTGTACACGCCGCCGACGTCGCCCGGACCGACGTCGTTGGGCCGGAACAGCCCGACGTACCGCCCGCCGATCCGCTCCGGGAACACGACCACGTTGCGCATGTCCCGATCGAGCATCGGACCGTGCCTGGTGAACGTGGTGAGATCGTCGGTGAGGGCGAGCGACACGCGCACCCGGTTGCGAATCCCGGCGTGGTAGGCGCTGTACGTGACCGCGAACGTGCCCTCGACCGGGTTGATCCGGGCGTCCTCGACGCCGCCGGATTCGGTGTCGACGAGGTGCCGCCGGTCGATGCCGTCGACGCACGCGTCCCGCTCGGTCGCCGGCGACAGCACCGGCCGCGGGTGCACGGTCCAGTCCGTGACGCCGTCGGCGCTGACCGCGAGGCCGAGCACGCTGATCCCGCAGCGCAGGTGCGACCGGAACAGCAGCGCCGTCCGGTCCGCGAGCCTCGCCGCGCCCGCGTTGTGCACGGTGACCACCTGAAGGTGCGGCTCACGCCAGACCGCGTTGACCTGTCGCGCGGTGAGGATCGGATTGGCCGGATGCCGCAGGACCGGCCGGTCCAGCGAGACGGTGCCGGTCGTCGCGTCGCCGAAGCGTACGTCGCGCGTCGTCACAGCGCCCACGGTCGCACGCGTCCGGCCGTCCCGGGTCACTCATCGAGGGCGACGACACCGGGACTTCACCGACGGTCCGCGGCGCCACCGTGCCTGCGCGGCGCAGACGTCACCGGTGGCCCGTCGCGGAAGGTGGAAGCCACGCTGCGGGCCGCCCGGTCGTGTGGGCCGCGGTCGACGAGGGACACATCGCCGCACCACAGGACGGCGCAGCGGTGTGAGGTTCGTGAACGACCGCCTCGGCACGCCTGCCGGGCGATCAGTCGCCGTGGCCCCGGTCCCGGCCGACGGTGCTGAACGTGCCGCTCCATGAGGCCTTCGCCCCGGAGTCGCCGATGCGGTACGTGTCGAAGACGGCCCAGCCGGCGATGACGACGGCCAGCACGACGATCGCCCTGGTGATCGGGGCCGACAGCGGCGCCAGGTAGGTGCGCCGGGTCGTCGGCGACGTCGTCTCCCGTTGCCGCCACCAGATGGCCAGGGCCAGGACGGCTACCGGGAGGGCGGCCCAGATGGCGGTGTCACCGAGCTCGGTGTGCCGCTCCAGCAGCGCGGTCTCCTCGACCCGGTGCTCCAGCCACTCGCCGGCGCTGGTCGTGACGGGAACGAGTGCCACGAGGAGCACGGACAGGATCGCGTTCGGACCGGCGAACCGCCGGCGGGCCGCGGGCCAGACGGCAGTCAGCACGAGCAGCAGAGCCGCGAGCGGGAGCAGCACCACAATGGCGTGTACGAGCAGAATGTGTGCCGGCAGTCCGTTGACCGTGCCCATGGAGATTCCTTCCGGAAACGATGGCCGCGGTGGCAGGAGTTCGGTGTCATGCCCCACGGCTCACGACCCGGCAGATGCTACGAAGCGATTCTTCGAACTTTCCCATCTCCGGCGGAGAAGCTGGACCGGTGGCCGGGCAGGAGAGGAGCACGGAGCGGGCATGAGCGCTGCGAGGGTGCTGGTGGTCGAGGACGACCGTGAACTCGGCCCGCTGCTGCTGCGCCTGCTCCGCAGCGCCGGGCACGAGCCCGAACTCGCCCCTGACGGCCAGGCCGGCCTGCATCTGGCGCTCACCCGCCAGTACGACGCGATGATCCTGGATCGGGGGCTCCCGGCCATCGAGGGCCTCGACCTGCTCGGCCGGCTGCGCAGGACCGGCGTGACCGTTCCGGCGCTGGTGCTGACCGCCCTCGGGACCGTGCCGGACCGGGTGACCGGACTCGACGCCGGCGCCGAGGACTACGTCGTCAAGCCCTTCGAGGTCGACGAGTTGCTCGCTCGCGTCCGGGTGCTGCTGCGCGGGCACTCCCGGTCCGGGCCGCATCTGATGGTCGGGGATGCGACGTTCGACCTGATCACGAGGACGGTGACCGCTCCGGACGGGTCGATCGCGGCGCTGTCCGGCCGCGAGAGTGACCTGCTGCGGCTGCTGGCCCGGCACCCGGCGCGGGCGTTCACCCGGGAGGAGATCGTGCTCCAGGTGTTTCCGGAGGCCGCCACCGTCGCGCTGGTCGACACGTACGTGCATTACCTGCGACGCAAACTCGGGACGGCCGCGGTCGCCACCGTCCGGGGTGTGGGCTATCGGCTCGGGCGCGGATGAAGGGCCGGAGCGCCGCCGGGACCGATCCGGACCAGAACCTGCTGTCGCGGGCACGCCGTGTCATCGCGGTGCAGACCGCGGCCGCGATCACGGTGAGCCTGCTGGTCCTCGGCGGGCTGGCGTTCGCCGTGGTGGCCCACAGCCAGGACACCGCCTCGATGGCGCTGCTGCGGCAGACCGCGGCGAACGCGGAGGATGTGGGCGATCCACCGCCGGATGGGTGGATCTTCATTCAGGAGTCCGGCGGCGCCATCAGGGCCACGCCGGGCGCGCCCACGCAGTTGCCCGACCGAGGTGCGCTCCAGCGTGTCGGCGCCGGCGGAGTGAGCGAAGCCGGCACCATCGCCGGCAGCGAAGGCGGCTACCTGACCCTGACCCTGCCGCGAGGGGCCCGCACCGTACAGGTGGTCCTGAGCCGGCACGAGCAGCACGAAGAGCGGGAGCGGCTGCTCGGCGCCCTCGTCGTCGGCGAACTCGCCGGCCTGCTCATCGCGCTGCTGTCCGCGGCGTTGCTCGCCCGCCGCGCCACGGCACCCCTGGCGGACGCCCTCGCCCGGCAACGGCGGTTCGTCGCCGACGCGAGCCACGAACTGCGCACCCCACTGACCCAGCTGCACACCCGGGCGCAACTGCTCCAGATGGATCTGCGGGCCGGCGTGGACGTCACGGACGTCACCACGGACGTCGACCAGCTCGTCACCGGTACCCGGCACCTCGGTGAGGTGGTCGAGGACCTGCTGCTGTCCACCCAGCTCAGCCGCCGCGACGACACCCGTGCTCCGGTCGACCTCGAGGCGGTCGCCGCGGACGTCATCGCCTGCCACGCCGATCGCGCCCGGGGACAGGACGTCGACCTGGCCCTGCTGCCCGGCACCGGGGCACCCTCGACGGTCCCCGGCCACGAAGCCGCCCTACGGCGCGTGCTCACCGCCCTGGTCGACAACGCCCTCAGCCACACCCGGCAAGGCGGCCACGTGAGCCTCGAACTCGGCACCGACGGCGCGTTCGTCACCGTCGTCGTCCGGGACGACGGCACCGGCTTCGACCCGGCCGACGCCGAGCGGCTGTTCGCCAGGTTCGCGCGCGGCCACGGCGATCACCGCCGCTTCGGGCTCGGCCTCGCCCTCGCCCGAGAGGTCGTCACCGGACACGGCGGAACCATCGAGGCGTCGGGCCGCCCGGGCGAAGGCGCCGCCTTCACCATCCGTCTCCCCGCAGCGGCGGAGTAGTACATCGCATCAGCCGTTCCCGCACCCGCGGCACCGGCGGACGGTGGATCGTCCGAGCCACGGCGGTCGATGTGTTCGTCGGTTCCGGGGAGCCTGCGGCGTTCACTCCGTGCGCGGACCGGTACGTGGCGCAGGGTGCGGTGGGGGTCCCGGGGCGGCCGGTCCTCGACGCTGAGGCCGGCCGCCCCGGGCCGTCAGTTGTGCACGTGGGCGTCGTCGGTGGCGGGTGCGGCGGCGGCCGCCGGGGCGGCGGCCGCGTGCTGGTGGTCCATGCCGGACGGCATGTTCCCGTTCTCGTCCAGCACGTGCAGCATCGTCGACATGCCGGCGTCGGAGTGGAACTGCATGTGGCAGTGCAGCATCCAGTGCCCCGGTCCGACCGAGTCGCCGGCGACGAAGCTGACCCCGAACGTCTGGGCCGGGCCGAGCACCTTGGTGTCGATGATCGGCACGGAGTCGGCAAGCGGCTGCCCGTTGCTCACCACCCCGGTCCGGGTGTCCGCCCAAGAGTGCCCGTGCAGGTGGAAGGTGTGCATGTCGTTGCCGGCGCCGACCACCACCAGTTCCACCCGCTCCCCCTTGCGGGCGACCAGGCAGGTCGGGCCGGGCTGCGGGTTCACCTCCGCGCAGGTGTCGGTGGCCGCGCCGCGACGCAGGTTGATGCTCTGCTGGTTGCCGAAGACGACCGTGTAGGTGCGGTCCGGTTTCGGGTCGCCGGGGCGGCGGACCACCAGGCCGCCGAAGAGGCCGGCGGCGAGCCCCTGGGTGCCGTGCGGGCCACCAACCACGTGGTCGTGGTACCACCAGTACCCGGCGGTGCCCTGCGCCCCGGTCTTGGTGTTACGGGGCTGGGCGTACCAGGTGTAGGTGCGGGTGCCGCCCGGCGGGACGTACGACCCGCTCTGCACCGTGCCGTCGGACTCCTGGGTGTACTTGACCCCGTGGACGTGCAGGGAGACGCCGAGCGGGTGGCTCGGGTTGGTGCGCAGCGCCGCCAGGGTCGCCTCGGGCACCTGGTTGTGCAGGGTGATGGCGAGGCACTCCCCCTCCATCATCTCCATCAGCGGGCCCGGGTAGGACGCCGTCTCCGGGGTGAGGCCGTAGCCGATCCGGGTCTGTGTGCCGTCCTTGGGCAGCTCCACCGCGTACAGCTGGACGCTGCGGTCAGGCTGGGTGCAGCCGTCCGGACGCTCGGCGAACATCCCGGTCTGGGCGGCGGCCAATCCACCGGCGCCGACCAGGCCGACCAGCATGACCGCCGCGACGACCAGGTACCGTCCGACGGCACGCGGACGCTCGGGGGCGGGCTGCGGCTCCGCCGGCTCGTCCTCGACCAGGCGCCACGCCCTCATCGGGCACCTCGCAGCAGGGTACGGCGATCGATCCTGTTCCTTGCCATGGTGCATTCCCTTCGTTCAACAGCAGATGCCGCCCGGGCCGCAGGCGGTCAGCGGGGCGATCCGTTCCGGAGGCTGATGCCGTCGTTCTCCGGGCAGACGTGTCCGCCCGGCCGGTGCGGCGCGGGACGAAGACGGCGCACGGGGGTGCGTCAGGCAGGGGAACGGGGCGACGCGGGTGCGGCACGCCCGGAGGGAAAGCGCGCAGCGAGTGGGGTGCTGTGGTGGTGCTGCGATGACGTCGCGCCGGAGTGCCGCCGGGATCCCGCGATGCGGGGCGGCACTCGCCGTCAATGCATAGCCGTCACGGTATCGGTCGCCGGCACCAAAAGAAATAGCCGCGCCATCGAAAGTTCGTTCAGTTTGGATCGAACTTTTGCCTTCACAAGCAAAAGCCCTCCACTTGGGTAGCAAGTGAAGGGCAGTGCATCTCCATCAAGAGCGAAGGCCGGGTGGCCGGCGTTACAGGTCGCGTCAGGCGAGGGCGGTTGGCGCCGGGCGCCTTCGTGCAGTGCCTCCGCCTATGAATGGGAACCGCTGACGGCCCGGTCCAGCGCCCGGTCGAGCACCACGAGCAGCGCGTCGCGCACCGACAGGCGCTCGCGGGCGTCGAACGCGATCACCGGCACGTGGTCGGCGACGGCGAGTGCCCACCGGACGCTCTCCAGGTCGTTGGCGAGCACGCCGTCGAAGGCGTTGACCGCCACCACGAACGGCAGCCCCGACTGCTCGAAGTAGTCCACGGCCGGGTAGCAGTCGTCGAGGCGGGAGCTGTCCACGACGACGAGCGCGCCGAGGGCGCCACGGACGAGGTCGTCCCACATGAACCCGAAGCGTGCCTGGCCGGGCGTGCCGAACAGGTACAGCTTGAGCGTGCGGTCGATCGTCACGCAGCCGAAGTCCATGGCGACGGTGGTGGTCACCTTGTTGACGCGATGCCCGGGGTTGTCGATGCCGACCCCCGCGGAGGTCATCTCGGCCTCGGTGGTCAGGGGAGGAATCTCGGAGATCGCGGCGACCGTCGTGGTCTTGCCCACGCCGAAGCCACCGGCGACAACGATCTTGACTGGTATGGGTGCTGCGTCAGGAGATCGCACGGAGTCCATGGATTACTCGCAAGATGACGTCGGGACTGTGGACGGGGTCGACCTCGAGCTGGTGGATGTCCAGAAATCCGGCGGCGCACAGGTCGCCGACGAGGATCTTGGTCACGCCGAGATGCAGGTGGGCCTGAGCGGAGATCTCGGCGACCGACACCGGGGACACGCAGGTGGCGAGGATCGCCTGGAGCTCGGTCGGCATGGACCGCGCGGCGTCCGGTGGCGCCCCCGGCCGGATCGTCACCTGCGTCTCCAGGTTCACCGCCGGGTCGTCGCCCTGCACCCGCCCGGACGTCAGGACGTAGGGCCTCAGGTTGTCCGGTGCGCGGTGCGCGGGGCGGTTCCACGCCGCCGGCGGAGCCGGTGAGACCGGCGCGGCCGGTGAACGCAGATACGGCCGGATGCCGGGCGGCTCCTGCCCGGGCGGCACGGTCACCGCTGGACCGCGTTCTTCAACTCGGCGATGAGCTGCGGGGTGAGCGCCGCGCCGGCCCGGCTGGCGAAGAGCGTCATCTCGTAGGCCACCGTGCTCAGGTTGGCCGCGCGGGTCGCGATGACACCGAGGACCGACCCGGCGCTGATGGCGGTGATCAACAGGTAGCCGTCGACCAGGTCGACGATGACCCGGTTGAGCCCGCCGAGGGTGTACGAGGCGGAAGCGCCGCTGGCGAGGCTGGTCATCCCGGAGACGATGGCGGCCAGGCGCTCCGCGTTGGCCCGTTCCTTCGAGGCCGACGCAGCCATCAGCAGGCCGTCCGCGGACACCGCGATGGCCTCCACCACGCCGGCGGTGCCGGACGTGAACGAGTCGAGCAGCCAGTTGAAGGTCTGCACCTCCGTGCTCATCGGTGCGGCGTCGAACGTCCCACCAGAGGTCTGACGGGGCGTGCTGTCCTGGATGAACGGACTCGTCATTGTGATGATCCTTCTGATCTGACCTCGCGCAGTGCGCGCAGGACGCCGGATTCGAACTGCTCGACAAGGTTCAACGCACTGTCGGGATCGTGGGACGGCTGGCTCTCCACCAGGTGGAGCCCCGGTCTCGGGATGGCACCGGGGCCCCGCAACGTGGCACCCGGCACCCGTCTGCTCAGGTTCCGACCGGCGGTGGCCGGCCGCACCGGCGTCGACTGGAGCTGCGGCGTCGGCGCGAGCGGTGGCGTCTGGTCGACCGGGGGTGCCGCGACGTCGTGCTGCGCCCGGCGTACACCATCCTCGAACGCCTCGACGAATGCCTGCGCGCTGCTCGGGTCGGGAGGAGCCGCCACGAACTGCGGCGCGGTCGTGGCAGCCTGACCGTCGGCCGGCCACTGCGCCCCCGGCACCCGCCGTCGCAACGCTTGCCCCTGCCGCTGCTGCGCAGGGATCTCAGCGGTGGCGGCGGCATCCGGCGGTGCCACGGCAGCGGCGATGGCCGGCGGCGGCGCGGCGGCGGTGAGCGCGTGCGGCGCGGCGAACGCGTTCCACGGCTGTCGGCCGTCGATCGAGTGGGTGGCCCGGGTGAATGCGTCGATGTCGATGACCGAAGCGATCGTCTCCCGCGGTTGCGGGACCGGCGCGGCCGAGCCGTCCAGTAGCTCCCGCCCGACGACGACGGTCGCGGTGACGCCACCGCCGGGCGTGTCGCTCAACGACACCTGCAGCCCGTGCCGACGGGCCAGCCGGCCCACCACGAACAGGCCGAGCACCTCCGTCGGGGCGAGGTCGATGCGCTCGCGGCGCTCCAGCCGGGCGTTCTCGACCGCGAGCCGCTCGGCCGGCATGCCGATGCCGTGATCGACGATCGACACCCGCACGCCGGTCGCGCTCTCGCCGGTGGTGACGGCGACCCGGGTGTGCGGCGGCGAGTTGGAGGTGGCGTTCTCCATCAGCTCGGCCAGCATCAGGACCAGGTCGCTGATGACCGCGGGCGCCAGCATGATCGTGCCGGTGAGCTGCACGTCGACGCGGTCGTACTCCTCGATCTCACCGAGCGCCAGGCGGACCGCGTCGGCCAGTGCCAGCGGCGCCAGGTGCGGGTTGGCGCCGGTACCGCCGGACAGGACGACCAGGCTGCTGGCGTTGCGGCGCAGGCGGCTGGCGACGTGGTCCAGCCGGTACAGCTGCCGCAGCCGGTCGGGCTCCGTCTCGTCGCGCTCCAGCTGGTCGATGAGGCCGAGCTGCCGGCCGACGAGGTTCTGCGTGCGGCGGCCGACGTGACCGAACATCTGCGCGACGTTGCGGCGGCTGGCCACCTGCCGCTCGACCAGCTGCGCCGCGGTCTGCTGCACGCGCTCGAAGGTCCGGGCCAGGTCGCCGATCTCGTCCCTGCCGCCGACGGTGATCCGCTCCAGGCGCACCGGCTCGGGCGCGGCGGACTCGTCGTCCGCGACCCGGACCAGCTCGTCCTCGGTGACCTGCGCGACGCGGGCGGCGGATGCGGTCAGCAGGGTCAGCGGCCGCGCGACCGTGCGCGCGATCGCCGTGCTCAGCAGGATGACGAGCAGCAGCAGGACGAGCATGCCGGCGCTGAACCCATACGCGATCGTGGTCTGCCGCCGCTCCTGGTCGGCCATCGTGGCGGTGACGTCGGTGACGATCCGCTTCTCCACGAAGCGGCCGAGCGCGATGTAGGCCTCCAGCGACGGGAACAGCGTGGCGACCCGCAGGTCGGCGATCGCCCTGGTCGGGTCGGTCTCGACGTTCTCCACGAAACCGCCGCCGACGCGGGAGGCGAACGCGGCCGTGACCAGACCGTACAGATCCACCTGTTCGGGGGTCCCGGAGGCGGTGAACCGGTCCAGGTTCGGCCGCACGGCGGCGGCGTTGGCGAGGTACCTGGCGAGGTCACGCTGGGCGCGGGTGGCGACCATGACGGTGATCAGTGCGGCGCCGGCGCTGTTGCCCTCATCGACCCGCAGCAGCGCGTCCAGCGCCAGGAGCTGCCGGCCCTCGGCGGTGGTCGCGTCGGCCGCGTCCATCAGCCGCAGCGCGTCGATCAGCCGGCCGATGACCGCGGTGAACTGGGTCAGCACCCCCTCGACGTCGGCGCTGCCGGCCACCAGCGAGCCGCGCAGCCCGGCGAGCGACTTCACGTCGTCGATCGCTTCGGCCACCTCCGGTGACAGGTTGCCGGCGTAGTCGAGCTTGAGGTTGGTGACCCGGTCGGTGACCGCCGCCGTCTGCAGCAGCAGCCGCGAACGGCCGACCACCTGGACGAGGTGTCCAACCGCGATCAGCCGTTCCTGCTGCAGGTCCTGGATGAGCGCGCCGACGTCACCGGCGACCCGGGCGGTCCGGGCGGTGTCCGCCGCCCGGCCGGCCTGCCCGACCCGGTCGACCACGACGACGACCGTGAGCAGCACGATCGCGACCAGCGGGGCGATGAGGAGGACCGCGAGCTTGCCGCGGATGCGAAGCCTAGCGAGCACCGGTCGGCTCCCGGCGCCAGGCGGGGACCACGTCCTCGGCCGGCTGGGGGGCCGGTGGGACGGGTGGGTTCGCGACCGGTCGACGGCGGGGGCGGACGAGCCGCACGGTCAACGGGACCAGCGCCAGCAGCACCGCCACCGCCAGGGTGACCGCCGCCGTCTGCCGCTGCCGGTCCAGGTCCTCGATCCGGGCGCTGATCAGCAGGTCGAGCTCGTCCAGAATCGTCGCCGCCAGCTCGGACGCGGACGTCTGGACCTCGTTGCGGACGTCCCGCAGCGCCGCGGTGTTCACCGCGGTCCGGCCGTCGACCGGCACCGTCGTCGCGGTCAGCGTCTCCATGCCGCGCCGGAACCGGTCCAGCCGGCTCAGCAGGTTGCCACTGAGGGTCCGGCTGCTGGTGCCGTCGACCGCGGCCTGCAGGCCGGCGGCGAGGTTGTTGGCCGGGTAGGTCACCGCGTCACGGGCGTTGAGCAGGTTGGCGGCCGTGCCCGCCGGGTCGTTGCGGGGCCGCCCGGCGGCGATGACCGCCAGGTCCATGAACCGGCCGGCGGCCACCACGGCCTCGGGCAGCTGCTGCGCCGCGCCTTCCTGCAGGTAGGACGCGTCGATGTCCTGCTCGCGGGTCAGCTGCGAGTTGTCGCGGACCTCCTTGTACAGCGCGAGGAGCAGGTCGGTCGCCTCACCGAAGGTGCTGAACGCCGCGGCGGGGTCGATGACGCCCAGCGCCGCCAGCGCCTCGATCTTGGCGCGCAGCCCGGACCATCGCTCGTGGGTGCGCAGGTCCCCACCGAGCCGGGCGTCGACCGAAGCGGTGGCCTCGACCACGCGGGTGACCGTGTCCCGCGGGAACGGGCGCCCCGCGACCGCGGCGGACTGAGCGTCCGTCAGGGCGATCGTGAGCTGACCGAGGCTGCGGAGGTACTGGATGCCGTTGCGTTCCGACTGGGCGAACCGGGTCCGCTCCCCGACCGAGCCCCAGACCTGGTTGAACAGGAGCGCAGTCGGCGCCATCAGGGCGAATGCCAGCAGGCAGTGCAGAAGGACGGCGATCAATGAACGGGATCGCGTCGCGTGTTGTGCCATCGTCGGGGCCTCCGGCTACGTGCCAAGGTGGCGGCCACACGCTGTGACGAGCCGTCGCGGTGCGTTCTGTTGACGGCCCGGCCGTGTGCCGGTCGCAGAGGGTAGACCAAAGTCCCCGGGCCGCCGGGCGATTGAACCGCACAATTTCTCGGTAAAGCGTTCCAAATTCGGACCGTGCGGCAGCACTCACGAATAGCGACCGAAAATTGTCCGCTCCCGTACCGCTCTGCGGCCCGGAATACGATTTACGCCCAATGCCGGTGGTGTCATGGCATCGGGCGAATCTCCTGGTCAGTTCGAATTATCCCGCAAAGGTCGTCCCTCATCGACGCAGCGTTTCATCGAAACATCAACAATAAGGAATTATTGTAGTGCCGACCCGGCCCGACACGTCCTCGTGGCGAGAAGAGAGAGCTACCGTCGAGCGGTGGCCCTGGCTGTCTGCTTGCTCTTCGACGGTCGCACCGAGCGTGCCCTGACGAATCTGTGGGACAGGCTCGAGGAGCAGGGCGTCGCGACACTTCGCTCGCACACCCACGGGATGCATCATCCCCATCTGTCATACGTCGTCCTGCTGCGGTGGGATCTCGCCGCCGTCCGCGACACCGTGGCGGGGCTCCCGGACCGAGGCGGCTTCGAGGTCACCTTCGACGCGCTGGGCGCCTTCCGGCGGGGCCGGATCTGCCTCGTTCCCGCCGTGCCGGCGGAACTCATCGCGCGGCAACAGGGCGTCGTCGAGGCGGTCCGCGCCACGGGTGCGCTGGTCCACGCACACTATGAGGTCGACGCGTGGCTGCCACACTGCTCGATCGCCCCGCGCGCCCGATCCGAGCAGTTGCCCGTCGTCGCCGCCACCGTCTACGGCATCCTCCCTCTCACCGCCCGGATCACCCGCGGCGTGCTCATCGACAGCGCAACCGGGCAGCTGTGGCCGCTGCCGAACGTGCCCTGACCGCCCGACGGATCGTACGATTGCCTGGGCGGCCGGGTGCGTCAGCAGGGTAACCGTCACTGCCGGCCTTGACGCCGTCGTCCACGACACCGAGCTGTGAGGGCGGCGATGAGCCGGCCGGCGTCGGCCATGAGGCGCACTGGTGCGTGGTCGATCTGCCCGACACGCCGGCACGGCGGGTGGCGGGTTGGAGGCTGTGATGGGCGAACGGCCCGCAGCGGGGCATCGGAGCGTTCCGCACACCGCGGACGTGCGGATCGAGGCGTGGGCGCCGTCGCGGGAACGCTGTGTGGTGGAGGCGGTCGCGGCGACGGTGGGCAACTTCGCCGAGGTGTCCGGCGTTGTGCCGACCGCGACCGTTCGGTTCCGGGCCGGCCCCGGCCCGGACGCCGACCTGCTGGTCGCGGTGCTCGACGAGGTGATCTATCTGATCGACACCGCTCGCCGGCTTCCGGTCGCGGCGCAGGTGGAGGCCGATGACGGCAGTCTGGACGTGCGGTTGTCGATGGTCGACGCCGACCGGGTGGAGCTGGTGGGCGCGATACCGAAGGGGGTCTCGCTGCACGAATTGTGGTTCGGCTGCGAAGGAGCCGGCTGGTCGTGCTCGGTGACCATCGACGTGTGAGCCCAACGAAGCGGGTCGGCCCCGGTGCCTCTTCGGCTCGACCGCGGCAGAAGTCGCCGCGCACAGCGATGTCGTCGCCCGCCAGCTGCCGTAGCAGGTCCTGGCACACACCGACCGGCCGGTCGTCTCACCCCTTGACCACGCCGATCGGCACCAGCCGCGCGACCCGCACGCACAGCCCGGCGCCCTGCGCGGCGTCCACGACGGTGTCGATGTCCTTGTACGCCTCCGGTGTCTCCTCGGCCAGGCCGCGCCACGACGCCCCGCGCACCATGATGCCCTCGGCCTGCAGCCGCTCGCGCAGCTCCTTGCCGTGCACCGTCTTGGCTGCCTGATGGCGGCTGAGCAAACGGCCGGCGCCGTGGCAGGTGGAGGCGAACGCCGGCGCACCCGGCCGGCCGGTGAGCACATAGGACGCGGTGCCCATGGTGCCGGGGATGAGCACCGGTTGCCCGGCGCCGCGCAGGTCGGCCGGCAGGTCCGGATGGCCCGGCGGCAGCGCCCGCGTGGCACCCTTCCGGTGCACGCACAGCCGCCGCGGCAGCCCGGCCACCTCGTGTGTCTCGATCTTGGCGAGGTTGTGCGAGATGTCGTACACCAGCGCCAGTTCCCGACCGGTGACCCTGCCGAACACGCGTCGGGCCGCCACGGCGAGCAACTGCCGGTTGGCGCGGGCGTAGTTGGCCGCCGCGGCCATCGCCCCGAGATACGCCTGACCCTCCGGCGACGAGACCGGCGCGCACGCCAGCTGCCGGTCCGGGACGGTGATACCGAACCTGTGCATGGCGCGTTCTATGACGCGCACGTGGTCGGTGCAGATCTGGTGTCCAAGCCCGCGGGACCCGCAGTGGATCATCACGCACACCTGGCCGGCTCGCAGCCCGAACGCCTCGGCCGCCGGCTCGTCGTAGACCCGGTCGACGACCTGGACCTCCAGAAAGTGGTTTCCCGACCCGAGGCTGCCCACCTGGCCCAGTCCGCGCTGCACCGCCCGCTCGCTGGCCTGCCCGGGGTCGGCTGCGGCCACCGCGCCGCCGTCCTCGCAGCGGTCGAGGTCGCGCTGCACCCCGTGGCCCTGCTGCACCGCGTACCGGGCGCCGCCGGCCAGCACCTCCTGCAGCTGCCGGGCATCGCGCAGTGCCCACACGGCCCGGCGGTTCATGCCGCGGGGAGTCGCCGCGGCGAGGCCGTCCATCAGCGCCCGCAGCGCCGGCTCCGCGAGATCCTGGCGGTCGAGGTCGGCGGCGAGCAGCCGCACGCCGCAGGAGATGTCGAACCCGACACCCCCGGGGGAGACCACCCCGCCGGTGGCGACGTCGGTGGCGGCGACCCCGCCGATCGGGAACCCGTACCCCCAATGCACGTCGGGCATGGCGTACGACGCGCCCACCACCCCAGGCAGTGTCGCGACGTTGGCCACCTGCTCCAGGGACTTGTCCGCAGCGGGGTCGGGCAGCAGCGCCCGCGAGGCGAACACCACGCCGGGCACCCGCATCTCGCCGTACCGGTCGATACGGAACCGGTAGTCGGACTCCTGCACCAGCCTCACGGTCACCCCCTGACCCGCGCGTGCGACAGACTTCCGTCGTCGTTCAGTTGCTGTCGATCGGAAGTCTGAACAGTAGTGCTGTGCCGCTGCCGACCGGGCTCACGATCTCCATCTGGCCGCCGAGTGCCTCGGTGCGGTCCTGCAGGCCGATCAGTCCGGACCCCTTGCCGGTGTCGGCTCCCCCGATGCCGTTGTCTCGGATCGAGAGCTCAAGGATTGCGTCACGGGCTTCGGCGTCGACACAGACCACGGTCGCCTGGGCGTGTTTGGCGGCGTTCGCGAGTGCTTCGGACACGATGAAGTACGCAGTGACCTCGGCCCGTTCTGGCATCCGTCGGTCGATGCCCAGTGTGAGCTCCACCGGAATCGCGCTGCGGCGGGCAAGCGTCTTGAGCGCCGGGCCCAGCCCACCCTCGGACAGGATCGCCGGATGGATGCCCCGGGAGATTTCCCGCAGGTCCTCGCAGACACCGGTCAGGCCATTCGCGGCGAGTGCCAGTTCCTCCCTGACTGTGGTCAGGCCGGGCGGAATCGAGCCCTCCACAGAGCGCAGTCGGAGGCCGAGCGAGATGAGACGTTGCTGTGCGCCGTCGTGCAGGTCACGCTCGAGCCGGCGGCGAGCGTCGTCCGCGGCGGCGACGACGCGGGCGCGGGAGGCGGTGAGCTGTGTACGGCTGTCGGCGTTGGCGATCGCAGTCGCAACCAGCTCGGTGAAGTCGACCAGGCGTGCCTCGGCGGCAGCCGGTATCGGCGTGGGCGACGTGGTCGAGGCGATGGCTGCGCCCCAGAGACGACCTTCGACCACGACCGGAACGCCGACCCCCGACCGAATGCCGAGCTCACGCAAGGTCGCCGCGGTGGGACCTACGGCCTTGTCATAGCTCGCCCGGGCCGAGCGACCGGTGCGCTTGACGATCCCGGATACGCAGTCTCCCTCAAGCAGGATGGACGTTCCGGCCGGCATCTGGGCGATGTCGGGCTCGTTGCGGCACGAGACGAGGGTGCCTGTGCCGTCCGGCTCGTAGCGGACGAGACCTGTGTTCTGGGGGCCGCAGATCCGGCACAGCTCCGCCGTCACCGCACCGAAGACCTCGATCGGTGCGGCTCCGTGCGCGACCAGGGTGGCCACCCGCCGCATCGCGGCCTGTTCCTCCATCAGCCTGGTGGCCTCTTCACGACTTGCTTTCAGCGAGTTGGTGATCGCCTCACGGTCGAATTCCGCGAACAGGAGCGACTCCAGCGATGGCACCACCCGTTTCCGCAGGCGCTCCAGCGTCGGTTCAGGGAGGTCCGCCGGGACCAGCAGGGTCCCCAGACGCGTCGCGTGGTCATACAACGGCAACGCAGCCCGCCGCTCGTCCCCGGGAACCGCCCCGAGCTCGATGGCTGCGGACCGTAGCGCGAACACCTCCGCGATCCGTCGTGACGCCGGACCAAGGACCGAGCGCAGATCGCCGGCGCGCAACATCCGGTGGGCCAGCTCAGCGGCGAGGTCGGCCTCCTGATGTCGCTCCGATGCCTCGACGGCGCGGGACCGGGCCAGGTCGGCAAGGAAGCTGGTCAACAGCCCGGCCGCGATGAAGACCACGATGCTCTGCACGTCCCGGCGCACGTTGAGGTGCAATCCCCAGTAGGGCGGAACGTGGAAGTAGTTGAAGGCGAGGGCGCTGACCACCGAGGTCACCACGCCGAGTCCGGCGCCCCACAAGGTTGAGACGACCATGACGCCGCAGAGGTAGACCACGCTTCTGGCGCCCTCTGCGCCACCTGCCTTGAGGGGATACAACAGGGCGGTCTCCGCCGCGATGAGTATCACGGCAGCCATCAGCCCGAGCGCGAGCGGGGGCGGCTTCGGACGTAGCAACAGTGCCATCAGGCGCGCCCGTATCACCGACGCCCCTCCACCTTGCGACAACACACGGCGGCTGCGTCTGGCCCTTGACCGCGGCAACGAACCGGGCATCTCTGGTTGGATGTCGTGACGTAACCTCGCGTCACCGCTCCAATGGTAGCCCGGAAGCCACCCGCATTAAGGAGCCGGACTCTGATCGCCTCGACCGCCCGGCGGGTAGCGGTCGTCCAGCCAGCGCAGCATCCGCTGGCTGGGCAGAAACTGTCGGTAGGTGCCATCCAGCAGGCCGACCGCCCGGGCCTCCTCCACATCGATCTTGCGAAGGACACGCGCGCCGTTCTCTGCGGCGCCGAACTCACCGCGGCGGGGCTTCGCCGGCCAGTCAGGCCGATGGTAGATCTCCGGATCGCGCGGAAATCGGTCGAGCAACCGCTCGTCGTGGCCGATGATCGGCCACCGCCCGGACTCGATCGAGTCGTCCAACTTGTACATCGGAAACGGCACGACCTTGTCGGTGGACGCCGGCACCCGTGGCACGGGAACGACCGTCTCGAAGAACCCGATCGCCAGACCGAGCGCATTCTTGGCGACGATCACACCGATGCGATAACCACCCGCCGGAATCGGCGCAGCCACCACGTCGCCGAGCCGTGTGCGCTTGAGCCTGCGCGCTACCGAAACCTTGGCCCGGACCTCTGTCTCCGGCGCCACATCCGCGTATTCGATGCCCGATTCCCGCAAGGCGGAGGTCAGCCGCCGCCCGACCTCACCCGTGAAGCCGGGGCTCTCCGGGTCGAGGTCCGAGCCGATCACCGCCTCCAGCCCACCGGCCGCGGCCGCGAATGCGGCATCGTTCAGATCCCCGACGCGGGACACGCCGGCCGCCGCCTTGATGTTCGCGGTGAACCGCAGCCGCAACACGTCCACCTCGCCGATGCTGGCGAGCTCGAGGATCTCCATCACCTCCGTGACGGTCGGCGGCCTCCCGATCGCCTCGGCGAACTCCGCTGCCATCTCACGAAAATGCTCAGCCGAACCGAACATCAGCACTCCGACGGTTCAGCACGCGTCGTGCGTCGTCAACATGCAGGAACAGTACTCAGGCCGGCTTTCCGGCTTGAGGGCAAACCCGGGCCACGACGTCCGCGCCGCGGTGCGGGCCCAGCTCCCGCTCGACGACGCGTGGCATCAGGTCCACGACGATCAGGGCGGTGCTCGATGCGGCGGACGTCATGTCCGAAGCCTGTCCGGCGCCGGCGGACGGCGAAGCCGACGATGCTCGGCAGGGTCCTCGCCGCAGGTCACACGCGGGCTGCGGGAAGACGACCAAAGGCCGTCCCCGGAAGGTACCGGGGACGGCCTCGGGCCGGGCGGGTCAGCCGCGCAGGGCCGCCATCCCTGCGGCGCTGATCCTGGCGAACCTCAGCGACTGGCCGGGGTCGCCGTTACCGCCGGGGGCGTTGTCCTGCTCGTAGTTCGAGTTGTGGAAGCCCTTGGCGCCGATGTTGCTGTAGAACCCCTTGTAGTTGATGTCGCTACGGGGGTCGCCGAACGGGATCCACGAGTAGCCGTCACCCACGCCGGGGGCCTGGCCGGTGGCGTCGCCGTCCTTGGCGTGGAACAGCGCGTACCGCTTGGTCTGCTTGGCGACCTGGGCGGTCGGGTCGAAGATGTCCTCGACGCGCTTGCCCTCCCAGTCGTAGCGCCAGCGGTGCTGGTGCTGAGCGACGTGGGCCCAGTAGACGTCCATCTCGATGACGACCAGGTCGGGGTCGGTGACGTCGAGGTAGTGCTGCATGAGCCGCTTGCCCGACTCGCCGCGGACCTGGGTGGGCGCGATCGGCGCACCGGTGATCCGGTCCTGCGTGACGGTGACCAGCGGGCCGTCCTGCAGGAAGTTGTACGCCGGCGAGTGGTTGTGGGTGTACATGTGGATGCCCCACTGGCCCACGCTGATCTCGTTGAGCGCCGACCACTTCTCGCCCGCGAGGGTCCACGGCTCGATGTTGCGGTTGTTGGCGCTCGTCGGGTCGCTGCCCGTGCCCATGTACGGCATGCCGAGGATCGCCGCGAACTCCAGCTCGGCCTGGAGCCGGTTGTAGTCCTGGGTGGTCATCGCGCCGCCGGCGCTGCCCGGGCCGTTCCAGGTGTTCGGGACGAACCCGTGGTTGCCGATCGCCTGGAGGCCGAAGGCGTCGAGGAAGCCACGCAGGGTGCGGGCGTACGCGAGGTAGGCCGCGCGCGCCTCCGGGGTGGTGACGCCGCCCGGCGCCGGGTTCGGCGCGGCGCCGCCCGGGTTCGAGGCGTGCTGGCCGTAGCCGGCGAACTCGATCTGCTTGAAGCCCGCCTTGGCCAGGAACTCGAACAGCTCCAGCCAGCCGCCCGGCAGCGGCACCAGCGGGCCGAGGTCGGTCGGGTCCTTCGGGAAGTTGGGGCCGCCCAGGTAGCCCATCGTCGGCGCCACACCCAGCGCGGCGCTCGCCGCGATGCCGATGCGGGTCGGGACGTCACGCTGGCTGTACGTGATGGTGCCGAGCTTGCCGTCGGGGATGAGCCGGCCGTTGGCCGCGCTCGCCGCCATGGGCGAGAAGACGGCGGCCGGACCGAGCGGGCTGAACGCGGCGGCCGCCGTCAGGCCGGCCCCGGCCAGTAACCGGCGGCGGTTGATCTTTCCGGACATGTGTTGCTCCTTCTGCTGGTAGTGCGTGTGCTTCAGACCGGGGCGGGGTGCGGGCACTGCGGGGTGGTGGCGCACCCCGCCCCGGTGGGTGGTGGAGCTAGGGCGCGCTCACGCCCTGACCGCCGAACTCCACCCAGTTGAGGTTGAAGAAGTTGTTCGTCGGCCCGCCCGCGACGGGACGGAACACCAGGTAGATCCGGTGTGCGCCGCCCGGGTCGGTGATCGGGAAGGTCTGGCTGGCGTACGTGTTCGCGTTCGCGGTGGGCGCGATCGTGACCGTGGTCAGGACCGGTCCGGTGAGCGAGTCCAGGCGGACCTCGACGGATCCGGTGCCGGCCGCGCCGCTGCCACCCGACGTGCGGAACGTCAGCGAGTTGATGTTCTTCAGGTCGACCGTGCCGTTGAGGGCGATCCAGTCACCGCTGCCGAGGCTGCCGCGTTGCAGGCCGCCGCCGGTGTCGGTGGTCGCCGCCGTGTTCGTGCCGGACTGGTCGACGGCGAACTCGAGCTCCTGCTTCTTCTGCCGGATGGTCGCCTGGTACACCGTGGTCAGCGCCGGGATACCGCCGGGACCGCCCTTGTCCGTGTACGAGGCACTGATCACGCCGAACACGTTGCCGCCGTGCGAGGCGTCCTCGTCGAACGTGGGCAGCGTCCCGGAGCAGCCGGTCGCGGTCGACTCGGCGTGGCCGTGGCTGTCGTGCCCGAGCACGAACGTCACCTCGACCCGGGAGCAGTCGATCGGGCCGTCCTGCGGGTCGGTGACCGTGACGTTGAACGGGATGGTGTCGCCGAAGGTGAACAGGCCACCCTCGATCGGCACGGTGACCTTGACCGTCGGCGAGGTGTTGCCGACGGTGATCGTCGTGTTCGCCGAGGCGGTCTTGCCGCTGGAGTCCGTGACGGTCAGCCGGGCCGTGTACACCCCGTTGGTGGTGTAGGTGAACGACGGGTTGGGGTCGACGGAGTCGGTCGTGCCGTTGCCGTCGAAGTCCCAGGCGAACTTGATGGAGTCCGCTGGGTCCGGGTCGTTCGAGCCCTCGCTGGAGAACGCGACGGTCAGCGGTCCGACGCCGTCGGTCGGGCTGGCCGACAGCTTCGCGACCGGTGCCCGGGTGCCCTTCACGTAGCTGAACTTCACCAGCGCCGCGTCGGGGTTGACGTTGAAGAAGCCGTCACCGTAGGTCAGCAGGTAGAAGTTGCCGTCCTTGCCCCACTTCATGTCCATGGGGTTGTCGCACAGGAACGGGCGGGCCGCCGTCGCGGGACCCTGGCCGCAGCTGAGCAGGTCGTTGATCTTGAAGATCTGGTTGGACCCGTCCAGACGGATCTCCCGCAGATAGTCGCGGGTGAACTCGCCGAAGAAGATGGACTGGTCGTAGTACGCCGGGAACTTCGTCGGGTTGGGGTTGTTCGCGTCGTAGTCGTACTTGGCCGCGCCGTGTGGGCCGACGCCGCCGGTGCCGAGCTCCGGGAACAGCTGCGGGCACTTCCCGGGCGGGGACTGCATGTAGTAGGCCGCGCAGGGCGTGCCGAGCGGGTTGGCCGCGTTGTTGTCCTGGAACGAGTACCACATGTCCGGCGTCGCGATGGGCGGCGCGTACGTCAGGCCGGTGTTCCACCGGGACGTGTTGGCCGGGCCGCGCTCCGGGTTGTTGCACTCGAACGCCTGTGCCGGGTTGTCCAGCGGCGTCGAGGTGTTGAAGTTCCACCGGTAGTACGGCAGGGACGGCGAGTAGCACAGCGGCCAGCCGTAGTTGGCCGGCTTCCGCACGATCTCCATCCGGCCGGTGCCCGCGGGACCGCGGTTCACCTGCGGCGTCGACGAGTCGGGCGAGTAGTCGGTGACGTAGGCGACGCCGTTCTTGTCCACGGTGATGCGGAACGGGTTGCGGAAGCCCATGGCGTAGATCTCGGGCCGGGTCTTGCCGCCGCCCTCCTCGTTGCCGGTGAACAGGTTGCCGGCCGGGATGGTGTACGAGCCGTCACCCTGGACCTTGATGCGCAGGACCTTGCCGCGCAGGTCGTTGGTGTTCATCGCCGAGCGACGGGCGTCGACGTACGGGGCGTTGTACTGCCCGGTCGTAGTCAGCATGTCGTTGAACGGCGCGAAGCCACCGGAGTTGCCGCCACCCGCGGGGGTGTCGTCGCCGGTCACCATCCACAGGTTGTTGTCATTGTCGAAGGTGATGTCGCCGGCCACGTGGCAGCAGGCCCCGCGGTCGACCGGCACCTTCATGATCTTCTGCTCGGACGCCACGTCGAGGGTCGGGGTCGGCCCGTCGACGAACTTGAACCGGGACAGCTGGAAGTAGCCCTTCCACGGGTCCCAGACGCTCGGGTCCGCGCCGGTGGTCGGCGAGTTCGCCGTCGGCGTCGTCTGCGGGTACGGCGCTTCCTGGGTCAGCGGCGAGTAGTACACGTAGACCCAGTGGTTGTTGGCGAAGTCGTTGTCGATCGCCGGGCCGTACATGCCGTCCTCGCTGGCCATGTACACGGGGATCTGCGCCAGCACGTGGGTGGTGTTGGTCGCCGGGTCGTGCAGGCGGATGCCGCCACGGCGGTCGGTCTGCACGACGCGGCCGTCGGGCAGCACGTCGAAGCCGATCGGCTCGCTGACGTTCGGCGGCGCGGCGATGTAGTCCATCTGGTAGTTGGCCAGCACGGTCGCGCCGCAGTCGCCGTCGGTCACGCCGGCCGCCCACTGGATCGCGCCACCGAGGTGGGCCTGCAGGTCGGGCGTGGAGAAGCTCGCCGGCGTGTCACCCAGACCCGTGTAGAAGGAGCGGCCGCCCTGATAGTCCTTGCACCAGGTGATCGGGTGGTCGAACCCCATCGTGCCGCCGGTGTAGGTGTTCTCGTCGACGGTCGCCAGCACGTGCGAGAAGCCCCGCACGTTGGACGTGAAGTTGTACCACTGATCGGTGCGGTTCCAGTACTCCGGCAGGTTCGCCGACGCCGGGTGCACGCGGTCCGCCACCTTGACCGTGGCCTTCGTGACGCCCGAGGAGCCGGACGCCCGGGTGCCGAGGACATCGGTGAGGAACGGCCAGTCCGGCTCGGTCTCGATCGCCGAGTGGATGCCGACGAAGCCGCCGCCGTCACGGTAGTACGACTCGAACGCGGCCTGCTGCGTCGCGTCGAGCACGTCGCCGTAGGTGTTGAGGAAGACGACCACCCGGAACTGCTTGAGGTGGGGCTCGTCGAACTTCCTGGCGTCGTCGGTCTCCTCGACGGTGAACCGGAGCTTGTTGCCCAGCGCCTTGAGCGCGTTGACGCCCGCCGACGTCGACGGGCTTTTCGCGCCGACCGACTTGGTGAACGCCAGAACCTTGTACTGGATGCCATTGCTGTTCGGTTGTGGCGCGGCGACCGCCGGGGCGGACGCCGACACCGTCCCGACCAACGTGGATGCGACGAGCGCGAGCAGGCCGGCGTACGCAGTGGTGATGCGACGGCCCGGAGCTCTGGTCATGGGACCTCCTCCGCAGGGTGCAGGGCGAACGGACCGTCGCGGGCCGCGGCGGGTGGGCCGCGAGCGGACGGCGTCCGTTCGGGTGACGGGTGTGGTGGTGCAGCACGCCCGGAGGGAGGCGTACGGGGTGTGTGGGTGTAGGTCGAACCGCAGTGGTGTGACCGAGCTGCGCGTCAGTGCTCGCCGGGATCCCGCTCAGCGGGGCGAACAACTGGCTCGGTCAACCTGTAGCCGACACCGTATAACTCGTCTCCGTCAAAAAGAAAGAGCTAATCAAGCAGAAGTTCGGTTTGATTGGTCGTAACTTTTAATCGTGCTTACAAAAGTTCCCTTCGGCCACCAGCCTGCCGGAAGCGTTCTCGGCGGTCGTGAGATTGCTCCTGTTCGAAGGAGCGGAAGGCGGGCGATTCGCGTTACACGTCTCGTCGGCGGACCGTCGAACTGGTCATGACATGCGGCGGATCGCCAGGTGGCGTACGACGATCAGGCTCTTTGCACTGTCACGGACGCGCCAAACCCGGCGACACCTGCGAATGCGACGTGGCGCCAAAAGTTCACTTTCGCTGAGATGAACGAAAGTTGGTTCACAAAACATCGAAGCGCTGGACATCCTGAGCGGAAGGCTCTTACTGTGTCGGCCACGGGGCAGCACCGTTTCAACGATGTGAACGAGCCGGGGAGGTGGTCCGCTTGCACTTCAGCTCTGACACCCACCGCGCAGCACACGGCAGCCGGCTCGATCGGTGCGTGCACCCGCCGCGATGACCTGGGCACCGTGACCGTCAAGCAGCGCTGACCCCGCGGCCGTCCGCACGGACGCGCCGCCGGGACCACCGTTGCCATCGACGCATGCACACGTGCCGGCGACGCACGCGGCGGTACAGAAGCTCTCCGGCATCGCTGCCCAGAGGGTCCGGCTGTGGGTGCGCTCCACAGCCGGAGGCGGCGAAGCCGGAGTGGTTGGCCGGTGCGGCCGGAGGGACGGGACCCTTCCGGCCGCATCGGTGACCGTTCGTTCGCCTTTCCTGTTCCTGAACCGGAAGGAAGACCATGCCCAGCCAAACCACGTCCGGCCGAACCCGCCCAGACGCCCGCCGGCACCTGTTACGGTGCCTGGTCGCCGCCGTGCCGGTCGCGTCCATGTCCGTCGGGTCGCTCGTCATCGCCACCCCGGCATGGGCCGCGCCGACGAGCGCGCCGGCCACGCTCACCCCGGCCACCCCCAGCGGCACCAACAACTACTACCGCGGCCCGGTCTCGCTGAACCTGTCCGCGACCGACGCGGCCAACGGCGTCCAGCGCCTGGAGTACCGGCTCGGCAACACCGCACCGTTCCAGACCGCGGTGTCCGCGACCGGCCCGTTCCCCGCGAGCCTGAGCGGCTCGGTGCAGATCACCCAGCAGGGCACCACCACGGTCGGGTACCGCGCCGTCGGCGGCGACGGCTCGGCCGAAGCCGTCCGCACGATCACGGTCCGGGTCGACACCGTCGCCCCGGTGGTCAGCTGGCCCGGCATCGTCGACGGGCACGTCGGCCACACCGCCACGCTGATCCCGACCCGCACCGATCCCGCGCCCGGCTCCGGTGGCGTCTTCATCCACCGCATGTGGATCGACCAGACCGAGACGACCCCGCTGCCCGTCGCCACCTCCACCCTGACCACCGGAGCGCACACGATCAGCGTGGTGGCCAGCGACGCCGCCGGCAACGCGGCGCGCTTCGACCAGACGTTCGTGGTTACCACGTCGTTCGCCGAGCTCGACACCCTGATCGGCGGATTCGTCACCGGCGGCGCGGTCGGCGCGGACCTCGGCGCCGGCCTGCGGGCCAAGCTGGCCGAGGCGGCGGGCCTCGCGGAGGCGGGCAACGTCAACCAGGCGAAGCGGGCCCTCAACCAGTTCGTCGCCGCCGCGCAGGACGCATCGAGCTCCGCCGCGGCCCGGGACACGCTCGTCGGCGACGCCCGCTACCTGCAGGACAAGCTCGCCGGGAAGCTGCCGGCCGATCCGCCGACCGGCATGACGGTGACGCCGGCCATCGGGCCCAACCCGATCGCACCGGCGATCCCGCTCGCGGCCTCGACGAACTTCCCCGGCGCCACCTACCGGGTGCTGTACTTCTCGGCCACCAAGGGCTTCCGCCACGACCACATCGCCGACACCGCCCTGCTCGTCCAGCAGTGGGGTCAGCAGCACGGCTTCGACGTCGACATCTGGGACCCGAGGCTGGCCCCGGCGTCGCTGTCGAGCACGCCGTTCACCTCCGCCGCCGACCTGGCGAAGTACAAGACGATCATCTTCGGCTCCCCGGTGGACGGGACCAACCCCAACAGCGCCCCGGCGTCCGACGCGCTCAACGCCGCGGAGCTGGCCGCGTTCCAGGGGTACATCCAGGCCGGCGGTGGCTTCGTCGGGCTGCACGGCGCGTCCGACGCGATCCACAACGTGGCCTGGTACCGCGACCTGGTCGGTGCGTGGTTCACCAACCACCCGGGCGGGCAGAACGGCGAGGGCACCTGCGGCAGCTGCATCAACGTGCAGGTCAACACCGAGGACCCGACGAACCCGGCCACGGCGCACCTGCCGAAGACCTGGCTCACCATCGACGAGCTGTACAACTTCGACCACAACCCGCGGGCCGAGGTGCACACGCTGCTGAGCCTCGAGGAGTCGACGTACCGCCGCAGCCTCAACAGCGGCAACGCCGCGAACGTCCCGATGGCGCTGATGGGTGGCGACCACCCGATCGCGTGGTGCCAGAACTACGACGGCGGCCGCGCCTTCTCGCTCATCCTCGGCCACGACCGCGCGCAGTACTACCGTGAGGACTTCACCAGGATCCTGCTGGCGGGCATCAACTGGACGGCCGGGCAGAGCGAGGCGAACTGCTCGACCTTCCGGCAGACCCGCACGCTGATCACCGCCGGCGCCGCCGGCGGCACCCTGGACCCGGAGTCCGCCGCGGCGGTCACCGCGCTCCTCGACGACGCCCAGGCCGCGTACCTGCGGCTGGACTACAACGCCGCGACCACGTCGCTCAACAAGATCATCGCGCTGGCCGGCTCCCCCGCCGCCGGCACCGACGCGGCGCGCGGCGAGCTCGACCGCCAGACCCGCGAGCTGCGGGACTGGATGATGGCCCTGAAGTAGTTTCCCCGCACCCGACCGACCTGCCGCCGGCTCCCCAACGGGCCGGCGGCAGGTCCGTTTCCCGCCTCGTGACGCCGGCGGGTCCTCAGTCCGCCTTGGCCGCCTTCTCCGCGGCCCACTGGTCGAGCAGGGCCGGCAGCCGGTCCTGGACCCAGGTGTAGAAGTCGCGCATCCCGGCGAGCCGGGCGCCCGCAGTGGTGCCCGGGCCGCCCGCCGCGGCCGCGCCTACGTCGGCGGCGTCGGCGAGGGTCTTCAGCAGGGTCATCTTGGCGACCGTCACCTCATACCAGGAATCGTCGACGAGCCGGTAGCGGTCGCGGCGGTCGCCGGGGACGTGCTCGCGGGCGACCATCGAGATCTGCGACAGGTAGCGCACGGCGCCGGAGATCGCGGCGGCGCTGACACCCAGGCGGTCGGCCAGCTCGCCGGCGGTCAGCGACCGCTCGTCGGCGGCCATGAGCGTGAAGACGACCCGGCCGGCCATGCGCGGGAAGCCCCAGTCGCCGAGCAGCCTGGCCATGTCCTCGACGAAGGCCCGTAACGCCGCCTCATCTCGCATGTGGGATTCCATCCGTCAATTGTCCAACACGAACTTTCACACTTGTGTGAAATGAGTGTAGCGTCTGAAGCATGGAAAACTCCATTGAGGTCGCCGGACTGATCAAGCGGTTCGGCCAGACCACCGCGCTGGACGGCCTCGATCTGACCGTCGCGCAGGGCGAGGTGCACGGGTTCCTCGGTCCCAACGGGGCAGGCAAGACCACCACCATCCGAATCCTGCTCGGCCTCCAGCGTGCCGACGGCGGCACCGCGCGGCTGCTCGGCGGCGACCCGTGGCACGACGCCGTCTCGCTGCACCGGCGGCTGGCGTACGTGCCGGGCGACGTCACCCTGTGGCCCAACCTCTCCGGCGGCGAGGTCATCGACCTGCTGGGCCGGCTGCGCGGCGGGGTGAACCGGGCCCGCCGCGACGAGCTGCTCGAGCGCTTCGACCTCGACCCCCGCAAGAAGGGCCGCGCCTACTCCAAGGGCAACCGGCAGAAGGTCGGCCTCATCGCCGCGCTCGCCTCCGACGTCGAGCTGCTGCTGCTCGACGAGCCCACCTCCGGCCTGGACCCGTTGATGGAGGAGGTGTTCCGGCAGGTCGTCGCCGAGGAGACCGAGCAGCGCGGCCGCACCGTGCTGCTGTCCAGCCACATCCTGTCGGAGGTCGAGGCGCTCTGCGACCGGGTCAGCATCATCCGCCAGGGCCGCACCGTCGAGACCGGCACGCTGACGCAGCTGCGGCACCTGACACGCACGTCCATCTCCGCCGAGCTGAGCACCCCGCCCAACGGCCTCGCCGATCTGGCCGGCGTCCACGACCTGCACGTGCGCGACCACCAGGTGCGGCTCCAGGTCGACTCGGCGCAGCTGGACACCGTGCTGCGCCAGCTGACCTCGCACGGCGTGCGCAGCCTCGTCAGCCAGCCGCCGACGCTCGAGGAGCTCTTCCTGCGCCACTACGAGACGGAGCCGTCGAAATGAGCGCGTTCACCGGCACCGGCGCCCTCGCCCGCCTCATCGTCCGCCGCGACCGGGTGCTGCTGCCGATCTGGATGCTGCTGCTCGGACTGCTGCCGCTGTCCCTCGCGTCCGGCACCGCGCAGCTGTACCCGACCGACGCCGGGCGGCAGGGCTACATCGACAGCCTTGCCGGCAACCCGATGCTGCTGCTGTTCTACGGGACGAAGCCGGACAACGCGAGCCTCGGCGCGCTGATCTACTGGCGGTCCGCGACCGGCATGGTGATCATGGCGCTGATCGGGGTGCTGTTCGTCATCCGGCACACCCGGGTCGAGGAGGAGGCCGGGCGTCGCGAGCTGCTCGGCGCGACCGTCGTCGGCCGGCACGCCCCCGTCGCCGCGGCGCTGGCCACCATCTCCTGCGCGAGCGTGCTCGTCGGCGCGCTCGTCACGCTCGGCATGATCAGCCAGCACACGCCGGCCGGCGGCGCCGCCGCCATGGGGCTGGCCTGGGCGTGCGCCGGCATCCTGTTCGGCGCCGTCGGCGCGGCCGCCGCGCAGCTCAGCGAGGGCGCGGGCGCGGCCCGGGGCATCGGCGTCGCCATCGTCGGCGTCGCGTTCGGGGTGCGGGGCGCCGGCGACGTCGCCGGCGGTGGCCTGTCGTGGCTGTCGTGGGTCTCGCCGCTCGGCTGGATCTACCACGTGCGCGCCTACGCCGGCGACCACTGGTGGGTGTTCGCGGTCATCGCCGCCGCCGCGGTCGCCGTCACCGCGCTCGCGCTGCGCCTGTCGGCCCGCCGCGACGTCGGCGCCGGGCTGCTGCCCCCGAAGCTCGGCCCGGCGTCGGCCGGACCCGGGCTCGCCAGCCCGCTGGCGCTCGCCTGGCGGCTGCACCGCGGCTCCCTGTACGGCTGGCTGATCGGCCTCGGGATCGTCGGCGGGCTGCTCTTCGGCGGCGTCGCGAAGACCTCGGGGGACCTGCTGGCCGACAACGAGCAGCTCAAGCAGATCATGGAGCGCCTCGGCGGCGCGTCCGGCGCCGGCGACGTGTTCATCGCCGGCTCGCTCGGCCTCGGCGCGATCGCGGTCGCCGCCTACGGCATCTCCGCGGCGCTGCGGATGCGCACCGAGGAGGCGGCGCTGCGCAGCGAGGCCCTGCTGGCCACCGGCGTGAGCCGGCTGCGGTGGGCCGCGTCGCACCTCGTCTTCGCGTTCCTCGGCCCCACCCTCGTGATGGTCGTGACCGGGCTCGCCGCCGGGCTCCTCTACGGCACGGCCACCGGCGCCGTCGGGCGGGAGCTCCCCCGCGTCCTGGCCGGCGCGCTGGTCCAGCTGCCCGCGATCTGGCTCCTCGCCGCGCTCACCGTGGCGGTCTTCGGCCTGGCGCCCCGCCGCGCCCCGGCGATCGGCTGGGCGGCGCTGTCGCTGTGCGTGATCCTGGGGCAGGTCGGCGCCGCGCTGCAGCTGAGCCAGGCGCTGCTGGACGTCTCCCCCTTCACCCACATCCCCCACGTCCCGGGCGGGCCGGTCACCGCGGTGCCGCTGGTGGTCCTGACCGCGCTCACCGTCGCCCTGGTCGTCGCCGGCCTGGCCGGCTTCCGCCGCCGCGACGTCCCCATCACCTGAGCGGCCCGTCCTCCCGCAGCACACGCCTGCCCCGGCTCCACCGCGATCCAGCGGCGCCCGGGGCAGGACGCCCGGCGGTGGCGCCGTACGCCGGCCGGATCCACGCACGAAGCGGCGCACTCGGCCTCAACTCCGCGCGGTGGTCGCCGATGGGGAACTGTGTCCTCATCGTCACCAGAGCCGGCCGTGAAACGACCCGAGCGCCGCTGGTGGCGCACGATCGTGTTCGAGCTGACCGCCCGGACGGTGGTCGCGGCGGTGCTGCCGCTCGCGGCCACGCTGGTGTGGCTCGGTCTGGACTCCCACGCCGCCACCTTCCGTCACGTCGCGATGGTCATGGGTGTGGTGGTGGCGCTGCTGCTGGCCGAGGCCGTCCACGCCGCGCGGCGGCTCGCCCGCCGGATGCGCCGCGCCATGTCCGCGCTCGACGCGCTCGCCAACGGCCGCCTCGACCTGGAGCTGCCGATCGCGCGGGACGACGAGATGGGCTGGATCGCGGGCACCATCAACCAGGCCACCGAAGGCATGCGCACGCTCATGACGGGCATCGCACAGCAGGCGCACAACCTGCGCGACGCCGCCGACGACCTGGCCGCGAACGCCTCGACGGTCACCCGCCACACCGCGGAGACCGCCCAGCAGGCGATGCTGCTGTCCGGGTCCATCGACGACGTCACCGCCAACATGCGCGGCCTGCTGTCCGGGGCCGACGCGGTGCGGACCAGCATCGACGCGATCGCCGAGCGGGCCGGCAACGCCGGGCGGGTGGCGCAGCAGGGCGTCACGACGGCCGCCGACACCCAGGTCAGCGTGACCCGGCTGGGCACGTCCAGCGCCGAGATCAGCGGCGTGGTCGCGTTCATCAACGGTGTCGCCGCCCAGACGAACCTCCTCGCGCTCAACGCCACCATCGAGGCGGCCCGGGCCGGCGCGAGCGGCAAGGGCTTCGCGGTGGTCGCCGACGAGGTGAAGGGCCTCGCCCAGCAGACCGCCGAGGCCACCGGCAGCATCGACGCGCAGGTGGCGGCCATCCGCACCGACGCGGAGGCCACCGCGACGGCGCTCGGCTCGATCACGAAGGTCATCCACCAGATCACCGGCCACCAGGCGGACATCACCTCCGCGGTGGACGACCAGCGCACCGTCACGGCCGAGATGACCCGGCGGGTCCACGACACCGGCGACACGACGCTCGCGCTGACCTCGACGATCAACGACCTGGCGCAGGCGGCGAGCCGCTCCACCGAAGGCACCCGGCAGGTCGCCAATTCCGTCGCCGCGCTGGCCTCGATAGCCGCCAACCTCAGCTCGCTGACGTCCGCCTACGAGGCGGTGGCGGTCACCCGGATCGGCGCCGGCGCCTACGTCCCGCCGCCACCACCGTCCACTGTGGATACCAGTACCCCCGCCACCGCCCCCACCACCGCCGCAGCACCACCGGCGGGCGGCTCGCCGTCCGTCGAGCTGTTCTAGCAGCACCCGGCCTGAGCAGTACAGATCGAAGTTCAGGCGTATTGGCCCGGCATGATCAACTGCTGTGCGAGGCTGTGGCCGGAGCCATCAAACGTCCCAAATCATGCGCTGTCGGCGTTCGTGCGGACGCCGCCTGGACTGAGGATCAGCCATGCCGTTGACAACGAGTGCCCCGAACGGTCGCGCCACCGACGTCACCCGCCGCCCGAACGTGATGAAGGGCGCCCAGACCCCGCCCCGAGGTGGGCAGAAGCCCGCCGACACCGAGGCCAGCCGCCGCCAGGCCCGCTCCGTCGCCAAGCAGCAGCAGGCGGCCGAGCGCATCGCCTCGGCGACCGCCGAGATCTCCGCCCAGAACGCCGAGGCCTCCGAGGCGTCCCGGCAGCTGAGCGAGTCGATGCAGCAGATCGCCGCCGGCGCCGAGGAGGCCTCCGGCGCCACCCAGCAGAGCCTGGCGGTGATGACCCAGGTCGAGGAGCGGGTCGCCCGCCAGCAGACCGTCACCCGGCGGGTCGCCGACCTCAGCCAGGCGCTGCAGACGCTGCTGGTGGAGACCCGGGTCGGCATCAGCAGCCTGCTGGCCAACGTCGACCGGGCCTCGTCGCGGCAGACGGAGTCCGTCGCGACCATCTCGGAGCTGGAGAAGCAGGCCGACGAGATCGGCGAGATCGTCAAGACCGTCGCGCACATCGCCGACCAGACCAACCTCCTCGCCCTCAACGCCGCCATCGAGGCCGCCCGCGCCCGGCAGCACGGCAAGGGTTTCGCCGTCGTCGCCGACGAGGTGCGCACCCTCGCCGAGACCAGCGAACGCAGCGCCCGGCAGATCCGCGACCTGATCGACGAGGTGCGCACCAGCGTCACCTCCATCGCCTCGGCGGTGCAGCAGTCGGCCGAGACGGCCCGCACCGAGGTCGAGAAGGGCAAGGAGATCACGGAGCAGCTGGAAGGCGTCCGCGACGACATGGCCAACATCATGACCGCCGCGACTGAGATGGCCTCCGCCGCCGTCCAGTCGCAGCGGGCCGCGGGCGAGGCCAAGACCCGCTCCGAGGAGATCGCCGCCGCGGCCGAGCAGCAATCGGCGGCGTGCGAGGAGTCGCTGCAGACCGTCGGCCAGCAGAGCCAGGCGCTGCAGCAGAGCGAGCAGGCGGCCGAGGTCCTCGCCGAGATCGCCGAAGGGCTGCGCACCAGCACCGACATCAGCAAGAGCGCCGAGGAGGTCGCCTCCGCCGCCGAGGAGCTGTCCGCCGCCGTCGAGGAGATCAACCGCGCGGCGAACCAGATCAGCACGGCGATCAACGAGATCAGCGCCGGTGCCCGTACCGCGGCGGAGAAGGGCGCACAGACGGCCGAGTCGGTCACCCAGATCGAGCAGGGCGCCCAGCTGTCCGCGACCCGCGGCGCCGCGGCCGTCGAGCGGGCCGGCAACATGCTGACCCAGCTCGCGAGCAACAAGGAGTCGGTCGACTCGATGATCGCCGCGATCGAGCAGGCCGCCAAGGACGGCATCGAGAACGTGCGCAAGGTCGCCGAGCTCGAGCAGATCTCCCGGCGCATCGACAAGATCGTCGACGCGATCGCCAATGTGTCGATCCAGACCAACATGCTCGCCGTCAACGGCTCCGTCGAGTCGGCCCGGGCCGGCGAGTTCGGCAAGGGCTTCGCCGTGGTGTCCACCGACATCCGCAACCTGGCCCGCGACTCCGCCGAGAACGCCGACCGCATCAAGGACCTCGTGAAGGCGGTCCAGGACCGCATCGTCGAGGTCCGCGCCGACCTCGACGAGACCAGCCGGCAGGCCCTCACCGAGGTCGAGAACGCCCGCGCCACCACCGCCCGGCTGGGGGAGATCGAGCGCGACATGCAGGAGGTCCGCTCCGGCAACGCGGAGGTCCGCGACTCCGCCGAGCAGATCGCCGCCGCGCTCGGCCAGGTGAAGACCGGCCTGGACCAGATCGCCTCGTCCGCGAACAGCGCCGAGCAGCTGGCCGGCCAGGCCTCCACCGCCGCCCGGGAGCAGGCTCAGGGCGCCGAGGAGCTCGCGGCCGCGGTGGAGGAGATCGCCGCGCTCGCCGACGAGCTGCAGAACGGCTGAGTCGGTGCATCGTGGAGGAGACAGACATGACGCTCGACGCGGACCTCGACCCGGGCGCTGTCGACGACGACAGCGCCGACTACGTCACCTTCGACATGGCGGCCGAACGCTACGCGTTCCCGATGAGCCGCGTGCAGGAGATCATCCGTATGCCCAGCGTGGTGAAGGTCCCGCTCGGACCGCCGAGCCTGGAGGGGCTGGCCAACCTCCGCGGCCGGGTGCTGCCGGTGGTGAGCCTGCGCCGCTGCTGCGATCTGGAGCAGACCGCGCATGACGAGACGACCCGCGTGGTCGTCGTGGACAGCGGCGTGCCGCTGGGGTTCGTGGTCGACCGGGTCGCCAGCGTGATCAGCGTCGACCCCGGCGCGGTCGAGCCGGCCGAGTCGGTCCAGGCGACCGTGAGCTCCGACGTGCTGGTCGGCGTCATCAAGAGCGACGACGGTGCCATGACGTCGATCCTCGACGTGGACGAGCTCATCGGCGCCCAGTTCGCCGGCGTCGCCGCCGCGGCGCGCGCCGGGTCGGACACCGCCTCGGCCGCCGCCCGTGAGGACGGCCAGGCGGCCGACGACGACGACGGCGACGACACCCTGGAGCTGGTCAGCTTCGCGGTCGAGGGCCAGGAGTACGCGCTGCCGATCGACCAGGTGCAGGAGATCGTGCAGGCACCCGAGTCGGTCAGCCACGTGCCGAACGCGGCGTCGAAGGTGCTCGGCGTGATGGACCTGCGGGGGCGGCTGCTGCCGGTGGTGAGCATGCGCCGGGTGTTCGGGCTGCCCGTCGCCGACCTGGAGCCGCAGAACCGCATCGTGGTGGTGTCGCTGGACGGCGGCGTCGTCGGCGTCGTCATGGACACCGTGCGGGAGGTCCTGCGCGTGCCGCACGAGCTCGTCGCGCCGCTGCCCGGTGTGGTCGCGGCCGGCGGGCGGGCCACCGAGGTCGAGTCGGTGTGCCGGCTCGAAGGGGGCAAGCGGCTGGTGTCCGTGCTCAGCGTCAACCGCATGTTCGACTCGCCGGAGGTCCGGCGGGAGCTGCAGCAGCGCCAGGACGGCGAGCCGCTGCCGGAGCAGACCGAGGAGCAGGAGATGGCCGACGACGGGCGCGGCGACGAGGAGCTGTTCGTCGTCTTCCGGCTCGACGAGGAGGAGTACGCCGTCGACGTCGACGCGGTCCAGGAGATCATCCGCGTGCCGGAGACGCTGATCCACGTGCCGAAGACGTACAACTTCGTCGAAGGACTCGTGAACCTGCGCGGCACCGTGCTGCCCGTGGTCGACCTGCGGACCCGGCTCGGCGTGCCGCGGGCGGCCCGCGACGAACGGCAGCGCATCATCGTGCTGATCCTCGGCGGGCTGCGCACCGGCTTCATCGTCGACTCGGTCGCCGAGGTCGCCCGGGTCCCCCGGGCCGCGCTGGAGCCCGCCCCCGAGCTGTCGGCCGAGCAGGCGAAGGTCGTGTCCCGGGTGGCGAATCTGTACCAGCAGCACCGGATGCTGCTGCTCGTCCAGGTCAACCAACTGCTCGGCGCGGAGGACACGGCGGCGCTGTCCGACGTCGTCGCCGAGCAGGACCTGGCCGCCGTCTGAGGACCGGACCGTGGCCGCCAAGACGGTGCTCGTCGTCGACGACTCGGCGCTCATGCGCAGGATGCTCAAGCAGATGCTCGTCGACGCCGGCGGGTTCGAGGTGCACACCGCACGCAACGGGGTCGACGCGCTCGAGCAGATCGAGCGCGTCGAACCCGACGTCGTGACCCTCGACATCAACATGCCCGAGATGGACGGCCTCACCTGCCTCTCGCACATCATGCGCGAGCGGCCCCGGCCGGTCGTCATGGTGTCGTCGCTGACCGAGCACAACGCGCTCGTCACCCTCGAGGCGCTGGAGCTCGGGGCCGTCGACTACGTGCCGAAGCCGGGCGGCACCGTGTCGCTCAACGTCGCCGACGTCACCGAGGAGCTCGTCGGCAAGGTCCGGACCGCGGCGGCCGCCCGGCCCAGCCGCGCCCGTGGCCTCACCCGCCGGCTGCAGGCGCAGCGGGAGCAGGCACCGCCACCACCGGCGCGGGCCCGCACGGGGCGCGTGGAGCTGATCCTGATCGGCTCCTCCACCGGCGGGCCGGCCCTGCTGTCGGAGCTGCTGCCCAAGCTGCCGGGCACGCTGGCGGCGCCGGTGATCGTCGCCCAGCACATCCCGGCGACCTTCACCGCGCCGCTCGCCCGCCGCCTCGACGAGATCTGCCAGCTGCGGGTGCACGAGGTCACCCGGATCACCCCGGTCCGCCCGGGCAACATCTACATCGGTCGCGGCGACGCCGACGTCCTCGTGGCCCGCCGCGCCGACGGCCTCGTCGTGAAGTCGGTGCCGGAGAGCGGCGACTACCGCTGGCACCCCAGCGTGGACCGGCTCGTCGCGTCGGCCCTGCGCTGCTGCGACCCCACCCGGCTCGTCTGCGCGCTGCTCACCGGCATGGGCGACGACGGCGCCGAGCAGATCGCCGCGGTCCGGCAGGCCGGCGGGCGCACCATCGCCGAGGCCGAGGTGACCGCCGTGGTGTGGGGCATGCCCGGCGAGCTGGCCCGCCGTGGCGGCGCCACCGAGGTCCTGCCCGCGCCGGCCATCGCCGGCCGCATCGCCGAGTGGGCCGACTGACCGTCCTGAAGGGACAGACAGCATCATGGGACTGGTACGACGCCAAACCGCCGAAGTCACCCGGCAAGCCGACCCCGGCACCCTGCAGGATCGGCTCGCCGACCCCGACCCCGAACAGCGCCGGCGGGCGGCGCTCGACCTCGACGGGCACGCCGAGGCCGTGCCGGCGCTGCTCGCCCGGGTGCCGGCGGAGACCGACCTCGCGGTGCGCGACGCGGTGCTGACCACCCTCGCCGCGATCGACCACGCCGACGTCGCCGCGGGCCTCGTGCCGCACCTGTCCAGCGACGACGCGGCGCTGCGCAGCGCGGTCGCCGGCGCCCTGTCCGCGATGCCCGCCTCGGTGCCGGCGCTGCTGCCGGCGCTGCTCGCCGACCCCGACCACGACGTGCGGATCATGACGGCGATGGTCCTCGCCGACCTGCCCCACCCCGGGGCGGCCGACTGGCTCGCCGAGATCGTCGCGACCGACCGGCACGCCAACGTCGTCGCCGCCGCGATCGACGCGCTGCTGCCGATGGCCGGGCCGCAGCACGCCGCCGTGCTGCGGGCCGCCCAGGAACGGTTCCCGAAGGACCCGTTCCTGCACTTCACGATCGACGCCGCCCTGCCGGCGCTGGCGGAGGTGGAGGCATGACGAGTGCCGCAGCGCAGGAGTTCCGGCTCAGCACCGCGGAGTTCGAACGGTTCCGGGAGTACTTCTACAAGCGGACCGGCATCCAGTTCACCACGGGCAAGCGGTACTTCGTCGACAAGCGCATCGAGGCGTGCGTCCGCGCGTCGGGCCACCACAACTTCACCGCCTGGTTCAGCTCGCTGCGCGTCGGCGACCGGCCCGAGCTGCTGCAGGAGCTCACCAACCAGCTCACGGTCAACGAGACGTATTTCATGCGCGAGGACTACCAGTTCGACGCGCTGCTCAACCCGGTCCTGCCGCAGGTGCTCGCCGCCGCCGCGCAGGCGGGCCGCCCGAACGGGCCGATCCGGATCCTGTCGCTGCCGTGCTCGACCGGCGAGGAGCCGTTCTCGATCGCCATGCGGCTGCTGGAGGAGTGGCCACCGATCAGCCACGTCGACGTCGAGATCCACGCCGCCGACATCGACAGCGACGTGCTGGACCGTGCCAGGCACGGCAGCTACGGCGAGCGGTCCCTGCAGCGGGTGCCGAAACCGTGGCTGGCCAAGTACTTCCACGCCGTCGGCGCCGGCCGGTTCCAGATCGATCAGGGCATCCGCGACGCCGTGACGTTCCACCGGATGAACGTCTGCGACACCCCCTCGATGCGCGCCTTCACCGACTTCGACGTCGTCTTCTGCCGCAACGTGCTCATCTACTTCGACGAGCTGTCCAGCCGCCGGGCCGCCGAGAACCTCTTCGGCGCGATGCGGCCGGGCGGGTACCTCTTCCTCGGCCACGCCGAGTCGATGAGCCGCATCTCACCGATCTTCACCCCGCACCGCCTGCCGCAGGGCATCGCGTACCAGCGACCGATGGGAGCACGCCAATGAACGGGACCGCCGACGCCGCCCGCGTCCTGGTGGTCGACGACGCCGCCACGGTCCGGATGTATCACTGCAAGCTGCTGACCGACGCCGGCTTCCGCGTCGAGCAGGCGGCCAACGGCCTGGAGGCGGTCGAGTCCGCGATGGTCAACCCCTTCGACCTGTTCGTCGTCGACGTCAACATGCCGAAGATGGACGGCTACGCGTGCGTCGAGACGCTGCGCGGGGACACCGTCGCCACGTCCGCGCCCATCGTCATGATCAGCACCGAGGACGGGCCCGGCGACGCCGACCGCGCCTACCGGGCCGGCGCCAACCTGTACCTCGTCAAACCCGTCGACGCGGCCCGGCTGGTCCGGGTCGCCACCATGCTCTCCGGTGCGCCGCTGTGAACCCGCTGCTCGCTCAGTTCCTCGCCGAGGCCGACGACCTGCTCTCCCAGGTCGGTGACGGCCTGCTGCAGCTGGAGCTCAGCCCCGACGACCCGAACCGCATCAACGACGTGTTCCGGGCCGCGCACACGCTGAAGGGCTCCTCCGGGCTCTTCGACTTCCCGGAGCTGACCAGCCTGACGCACGCCGCCGAGGACCTGCTCGACGCGGTCCGCGCCGGCCGGGTGGCGCTGGACTCGACGATGACCGACGCCCTGCTGTCCGCGTTCGACCTCATCCGCGGCTGGCTCGCCCACGTCACCGTCCACGAGCAGCTGCCCGGCACCGCGGACGTCGACGCCGCGGCGCTCGTGGTGGCGCTGCGGGCACCGATCGGCGGGGCCACCGCCACGACCGCGGCGGCGGTGCGGCCGGCCGCCCTGGCGACGCACGCCCCGGCGTGGGTCAGCGCGCTCGGCGGGCCGGCCGTCGCCGGGCTCGTCGACTGGCTGCGGGTCACGTCGGCCACCATGCGCTTCGTGCGCTACCAGCCCGACGAGGGCTGCTTCTTCCGTGGCGAGGACCCGCTGCTGTTCATCCGGCAGATCCCGGCCCTGGCCCACCTGGGCGTGCTGCGCCCCGGCGCGTGGCCGGCCCCGGACGACTACGACGAGTACGCCTGCCTGCTCGGCTTCGTCGCGGCCACCCGCGCGTCGGTCGCCGAGATCGAGTACGTGCTGCGCTACGTCATCGAACAGGTGGAGATCGTCGAGCTGGACGCGACGGCGCTGTCCACGCCGCCCCCGCCGGACACCGACCTCGCCGCCGCGCCGCCGACCGAGGACGTCGCCGACGCGCTGGGGGTCCTGGAGGCGGCCCGGGCCACCCTCGCCGGACCCGCACCGGACGGCCCGCACCTGCGCTCGATCGGCCGGGCCGTCGCCGGTGCGGCCCGCAGTGTCGGCGCCGCCGTCGACGTCGACGTCGTGGGCGCGCCGGAGCTGGCCGGCATCGTCGACAGCCTCATCGGCCGCATCCGCGCGGCAAGCGCCGCCGCACCCGGCTCCCCCACGGACGACACCGCCGCGGCCGATCGGCGCACCGGGCCGGCCGACCGGCGCGCCGGCGAGCCCGACCACGAAACCGGACAGGTCGGCACGCGGGTGCTCAAGGTGGACCAGGCCAAGGTGGACCGGCTCATGGAGCTCGTCGGCGAGCTCAACGTGGCCAAGAACGGCCTGACGTACCTCGCCGAGGCCGCCGAGGAGGAGTTCGGCAGCCGCGTCCTGGGGCGGCGGATCAAGGACCAGTACGCCGGGCTGCACCGCATCGCCGAGGAGCTGCAGTCGGCCGTCATGGACGTCCGGATGCTCCCGCTGTCGGTGTCCTTCTCCCGGTTCCCGCGGCTCGTGCGCGACCTCAGCCGCCGGCTCGGCAAGCGCATCGAGCTGGTCACCGAGGGCGAGGACACGATGGCCGACAAGGACGTCATCGAGGCCCTCGCCGACCCGCTCGTGCACCTCGTGCGCAACAGCCTCGACCACGGCATCGAGACGCCCGACGAGCGCACCACCGCCGGCAAGCCGCCGCAGGCGTCGATCACGCTGTCCGCGGTCGCCGACGGTGACGCCGTCGTGGTCGAGGTCGCCGACGACGGCCGTGGCGTCGACCCGGTCCGGGTCCGGCAGAAGGCGTACGAGCGCGGCCTCATCGGCGAGGAGCAGCTGGAGACGATGCCGGACGCCGACGCGGTCAACCTGATCTTCCAGCCCGGCTTCTCCACCGCCGAGCAGGTGTCGGACCTGTCCGGGCGGGGCGTCGGCATGGACGCCGTGCGGGCCAGCGTGGAGCGGCTCGGCGGCACGGTGACGATGCGCTCCGAGCCCGGGGCGGGCACCGTCACCCGGCTGCGGCTGCCGCTGTCGATGGCCGTCACGCAGGTCATGGTGATCAGCGTCGCCGGGCAGCGCTTCGGCGTCCCCGTCGACCTCGTCGTGGAGACCGTCCGGGTGCCCCGCGACGGCGTCGGGCGGGTCCTGCACCAGGACGTGGTGGTCCTGCGCGACGAGGTCGTGCCCGTCGTCGACCTCGCCGCCGAGCTCGGCCTGCCCTGGACCCCCGACCCCGGCGCCGACCGGGCGATCCTCGTGGTCAGCGTCGGCGGTGGCAGCGTCGGGCTGCTCGTCGAGCGCTTCCACCGCGAGGTCGACGTCATCCTCAAGCCGATGGAGGGCCTGCTCAGCACCGCCGGCCACTTCGTCGGCACCGCGCTGCTCGGCGACGGGCTGGTCCTGCTCGTGCTGAACCTGAAGGAGGTGCTCAGCCTTGGCGCTCGAGCTGCGTGAGCGCACCGCCGTGCTCAGCGAGGCGGTGACCGTGGAAGAGGTCGAGGAGCTCGTGGCCTGGCTGCGGCGTACCCCCGAGGCCCGCCTTGACCTGCGCAACTGCAACCATCTGCATACCGCTGCTTTCCAGGCGATCCTGGCGTTCGGGCCGAAGTTATCCGCGACGCCGGTCGACAGCTTCCTCACTGCCCAGCTGCTGCCGGCACTCGAACCGCCCAAGCCTGCTGAGCACGAGGAGTTCCACAATGACGACGGTGATGCTGGTTGACGACTCCGCCACGATGCTGATGAGCCTCAAGACCATCCTGACCAAGGCCGGCTACGCGGTCGAGACCGCCGGGCACGGGCAGGAGGCGCTGGACAAGCTGAGCGCCGGGCTGCGCCCGAACCTCATCATCAGCGACGTGAACATGCCGCACATGGACGGCATCTCCTTCACCCGCGAGGCCCGCAAGTCGGCCGGGCTGCGCTTCACCCCGATCCTCATGCTCACCACCGAGTCCGAGCAGTCCAAGCGGACCGAGGCCAAGACCGCCGGCGCCACCGGCTGGCTGGTCAAGCCGGTCGCGCCCGACCAGTTGCTGGGCGTCATCAAGCAGGTCATGCCCAATGCGTGACGGAGGCCTGACCATCGACCGCCGAAGGGAAACACGACGTGACATCGCTCAGGGAGCGGCTCACCGCGAAACGGCCGGACGGGTCCGCCGACCACGGCTCCGTCCGCGCCGCCGTCGGTGAGGCGGTGGCGCCACTGCCGGCCTACTGCGACGTCATCAACGCCCACCTCGACGACGTCGTCTCGCACACGGCCGACGCCGCCGAGTCCATCGTCGCCCGCCTCGTCCGGGTCGACGAGCTCGCCGAGCAGACGGCCGGCAAGGTCTCCGGGCTCGCCGTCGCGCTCGAGCACACCCGCCGGCAGGTCGGCGAGGCCGCCGAGGCCAACGCGCGGCTGGTCGACCGGCTCGTGCGGTACTTCATCGCCCGCGACCACCAGGTCCGCGCCCTCGTCGAGCAGATCCGCGACATGCGCAGCCACGTCGCGGCCATCGAGGAGGTCAGCCGGGCCACGAACATCCTCGCCCTCAACGCCATGATCGAGGCCGTCCGGGCCGGCGAGTCCGGCCCCGGCTTCGCCGTGGTCGCGGGCGAGGTCCGCAAGCTCGCCGAACGCTCCGCCGACGCGGCCGGCGGCATCGGCGCCAGCATCGCCGACCTCACCGCCCGGCTCGACGCCGTCCTGCAGGACGACACCGGCTTCGACCGCGTCGCCGACGAGCCCGCCGACACCGCAGGCGCCGACACCGCCATCACCCGCCGCCTCGCCGGCATCGCCGACGCGCAGCGGGGCGTCGCCGGCATGATCGAGCAGGCCCTCAACGACACCGTCCAGGCCGCCGAGGACGTCCGGTACAGCTCCGACGCCCTCACCGCCGAGACCACCGGCGCCGTCGGCCACGTCCAGTTCCAGGACATCAGCCGCCAGATGATCGAACACGTCGCCGAGGCCGTCGTCGACCTGCGCCGCGCCGCCGACGACATGCGCCGCTTCGCCAGCGAGGAGCTCCCCGCCGACGAGCTCCTGGGCCGCGTCCTCGACGTCGCGAACCTCCAGCGCCGCCACGTCATGGCCCAGCAACGCACCACCCACGGCACCGCCGTCGGCACCACCCCCGCCACCACCGACACCCCACCGGCGGCGATCGAACTCTTCTGAGCCCAGGCCGGGCGCGCCTGCCCGCAGCGCCACGGTGAACGCGGCGGTGGCCGGGCACGCGACGAAGTCCTCCTCGGTGACGAGGTACGCCAGCCGCGCCTTGCCGAACGCCACCGACGCCTCGCGGTCCCGTTCGGCGGCCAGCACCTCGGTGCGCTGCTGCAGGTGCAGCACGGCCCGCACCGCCCGGCGGTACGCGCGCACCGACACCCCGGGAAGCAGGTCCCGGCGGGTGGCGGCGGTCATCCGGTCCCGGGCGTCGGCGTGCCCGCCCCGGTCGCCCCGCGCCCCGGCCGGCTTGCGCAGCCGGTAGTAGGTGCCGCCCGCCCACGAGACCGGCACCGGGCGGCGTGGGACCGTCCGGCGGGCCGGCCATGGTTCTTCCTCGGGGAGGCCGAGCAGCGTCAGGGCCGACCCGAGCCACCGGCGCAGCGACGCCGGCTCGGCCGGGTCCGCCGCCACCGGTGCCGGTCGCGCCGCGGCGAGCGCGACGGCGTCCACCGCGACCTCGGCCGTCTCGTACGCCCTGGCCAGCCCCGGATGATGCCGCCACGTCGCCGGCATCGACGACCCGACCGGCCCGGTCCACGCCGCCGGCCCGTCCTGCGCCGCCACCAGCTGACGCGCCCGCTGGTGCCGCATCATCGAGTACAGGTCCCGGCAGCCCACCGCGCTCAGCCACCGCTGCGCGCCGAGCTCCACGATGTCCACCGCCACGTCCTGCGGCGAACGCCGCTCACGAATCCCGGCGTACAGGCGACGCAGGACGACTTCTTCCGAACGCTGCTCCACGACGACCACCCAGCCCCGTCGTCGCGACGGCCCGGTGGGCGATCGCCCCCGGACGCCGGTCAACCGGAGACCAGCCGCACAGTATCAGCCCGCACGATCGGTGCCGTCCAACCGATTCCGTCCTACGGTGCGCCCAGGCGGCGGATGACGACGCCGAGGAGGCGGTCGGTGGTGAAGTAGCCGGAGCGGCGGGAGTCGTGGGACACGACGGGGTTGTCGCCCAGCAGGACCACGCGGTCGGGAGGGACGTGGTCGCCCGGGACGGTGCGCAGGGCGGGCACGGTGTCGCGCGGGATGGGGTCGCCGGGGGCGGCGGCCACGCGTTTGACGATCCGCGCGGGTCGCTGGGGTGCCGGTGGGGGTGGGGGCGAGGCCGTGAAGACCACCACCTGGCCGGTGCGCAGCGCTGCCGGTGGGATCCGGCGGACCAGGAGGCGTTCGCCCGGGCGGTACGTGGGCAGCATGCTGGGGCCGTCGACGGTGACCGTCAGGTAGGTCCGGCGCAGCCACCACACGGCGCCGAGGGCGGCCAGCACCGCCGCGGAGAGCGGGAGCCACATCATCCGTGCACCACTGTGGGCTTGGAGGGCTCAGCGGGCTCGGCGGGCACGGTGTCGCGGTAGCCGGCCGCCTGGCGGGCGAAGAGCCGCGCGTAGCCACCGTCCGCGGCGATCAGTTCCGCGTGGGTGCCTTCCTCGGCCACGACGCCGTCGGCCAGGACCACGATCCGGTCGGCGTCGCGGACCGCGCCGAGCCGGTGCGACACGACCAGGCTGGTCCGGCCGGCCCGCAGGGTGCGCAGGTGGGTGTGCACCTGGTGCTCCGCCTCGGGGTCCAGGCCGGCGCTCGGCTCGTCCAGGATCAGCAGGTCACGGTCGCGGCGCAGGAACGCCCGGGCCAGCGCCACCCGCTGCCACTGGCCGCCGGACAGCAGCACGCCGGTGGAGGACCCGGCGCCCTCCGGGTCGGCGTCGAAGGCGCGGCTCAGCATCGTCCGGTACCCACGGGGCAGCGCGGACAGGGCGTCGTGCACCCCGGCCTCCCGGGCCGCGTCGGCGACGCGCCGCGGGTCGGCGGCGGCGGACAGGTCTCCGACCGCGATGTTCTCGGTGGCGGTCAGCTCGTAGGACACGAAGTCCTGGAAGACCGCGCCGATCCTGGCCCGCAGCTGCGCCGGCGGCACGTCCCGGATGTCCACGCCGTCCCAGCGGATCTCGCCGCGGGTCGGGTCGTAGAACCGGCACAGCAGCTTCACCAGGGTGCTCTTGCCGCCGCCGTTGCGCCCGACCAGGGCGACCGTCTGCCCGCACGGGATGGTCAGGTTCAGCCCGCGCAGCACCCACGGGTGGTCGGGGCTGTAGCGGAACCACAGGTCGCGCAGCTCGATCCCGCGGCGCAGCGGCGGCAGCGGCCGGGGTGACGCCGGCACCGGCAGGTCGGGCTCGGCGGTGACCACCGCGACGTAGTGATGGAACGTCAACAGGTGCTCGTAGGCCATCACCCCGGCCGAGACGACCGTGCCCAGGGACGCCTGTACACCGGCCATCGCGGCCACGAACATCGACACGTCACCCACGCCGAGCCGGCCGTCGCCGGCGGCGAGGATCGCCCACACCAGGCCGGCCCCGGCGACCACGGCCGAGCTGCCCGCCAGCCCGCCCTGGACCAGCAGTTCGCGGCGGTCCATGCGGCGCCGGGCCGCGTCGGCGGTGCGCTGCTCGTCGAGCATCCGGCCGCGCAGGAAGCCGCCGAGGTCGAAGAGCCGGATCTCCTTGGCGGCGTCCACGGTGGACAGCAGGTTGGAGTAGAACAGGCCGCGCCGCTCCACGGGCCCGATCCGCCACAGCATGCCGGTCCGCTGGCGCGACAGGCGCAGCTCGATGAGCAGCGCCGGCACGGCCGAGGCGAGGACCACGCCGGTGAACGCCGGGCTGATCAGGGCCAGCGAGCCGACGAACCCGGCGACCGTCAGCCCGCTGCGGACCCCCGCCAGCGCGGTGTCCACGAGCCGCCCGGGGTTGGCCGCGCTGAGCACGCCCAGCCGCAGCCGGTCGAGGAACGCCGGGCTCTCGAAGCGGGCCAGCCCGGGAAGGCGCGACACCGCGGCGAAGAGCTCGTCCTTGCCGCGCAGCGCGGCCCGCCGGTCCACCTCGCTGCGGAGGTACTCCGCGGCCTGCGCGGCGACGGCGAGGGCGGCACCGGCGGCGGCCAGGGCCAGCGCCAGGCTGAGCAGCCCGGCGGCCGCGCCCGGACGGCCGGGCCCGGCGACCCGGTCCAGCACCTCCCGGGTGAGCCAGGCCATCGCGACCGGGGCGGCCGCGGTGACCACGGTCGCGGCGACGTACCCGAGGACGTGGCCGCGGGCCGCGCGCCAGACCATGCCGGCGGCCCGGCCGGCGGCGCCGGCGAGGGCACGCCGGCCGGGCCGTGGGTCGGCAGCCGCAGCGGTCACGCCGCGGTGCCGACCGGGAGCCGGGACACCGCCGTGACGACCGCGGACAGCGTCGCGTCGGCGCCGAGCACGCAGAACCGGGGGTACGAGGTCACCCCGAACGCGCGCGCGACCGGCGGCCTCGCGCCTTCCAGGACCACCCGCGCCACCGGCGTGAGCTGCGCGATGAGGGCATCCGGGTCGCTGTCGTGGGCGTTCACGACGGCCAGGACCCGCCGGCGGTCCTGGCCGCGGGCCCAGGCGAGGAAGTCGGGCAGCTGCGCCTGGCAGCCCTTGCAGTCCGCGGCGAGGAAGGCCACGACGGTCGCCGGCGCCAGGTCGTCCCGGCCGACCGGCGCACCGTCGGTGGTGGTGGCGTGGAAGTCGGCGACGGTGTCACCGGCCACCGGGTCGGACCCGGCCGGGCCCGGGGCGGGTGCGCCGCCGACGAACTCGTACACCGCGTCGATCAGCTGCGTCTGCTCGCGCAGTCGGCGGATCATCCCGAGGCACAGCAGCAGGTTCAGCACGCACAGGGCACCGACGAGCGCCACGACGACTATGAGGAGGGGCATGGATACCGCCTTTGCATCTGCCGGTCGACCGGCGAACGGGTGGGAAGGACCGGGCCGCAGACCGCCGGTGCCCGCGGACACCGGCGATCCGCCGGGCTCACCGCAGGGTCAGCACGGGATGTACGTGATGCAGCTGCCGCAGTGGTGGGAACCGCTCGGGTAGTAGCAGCAGTACCGGCCACTGTTGCGCGCACTGCAGCACTCGTAGTCGCAGTCCGCTGCCCGGGCCACGGTGTGCGGCACGACCATGCCGAGGATCCGGTCGGCTACCGCGCCGACCATCTTCTTGGCTGCACGCATGTGCACCTTCCCTTCCGTTGTACGGATGAGTGGAGGCGCCGGCCTGTGATCTTCGGCCGGCTGCCCACAGCATGCGACGACGACCGAAGTCGATTCGTTAATGAATTGTTGGCATCCGGCCAGCACGAGTGTTAGATAGGCATCACTGAGTCAGGCATTGACGCCGGGCGCTGCCAACGGGGGCGGTGGCATGGAGATTCGGTTGCTCGGTCCGGTGGAACTGCGGCTCGACCACCACGTGGTGGACGCCGGGCCACCGCAGCAGCGGCACGTCCTGGCGGTGCTGGCCGCCGACGCCGGCCGCCCCGTCACCACCGAGCTGCTCATCGACCGGGTGTGGGACGAGGCGCCGTCCGGTGCCCGGCGCACCCTCCAGGTCTACCTCACCCGGCTGCGCCGGCTGCTGGCGCCCGACGGCGACGCGCCCGTGCTGCCCCGCCGCTCCGGCGGCTACGTGCTGGACGTCGCGCCCGAGCGGATCGACCTGAACCGCTTCCGCGACCTCATCGACCGGGCCCGCGGCCGCCCGGACGGCGAAGGGGTGGCGCTGCTGCGCCAGGCGCTGAACCTGTGGACCGGCGAGCCGCTGGCAGGGGTGCCGGGGAGCTGGGCCGAGCGGATGCGCAGGGCGTGGCGCCGCCAGCACGTCGACGCCCTGGTGCAGTGGGCCGAGGCGGAGCTGCGCTGCGGCAACGCCGGCACGGTCCTCGGCCCGCTGACCGAGGCGATCGGCGAGTATCCGCTGGTCGAGCCGCTCACCGCCGTCCTGATGCGGGCCCTGCACCTGACCGGCCGGACCGTCGACGCGCTGGACTGCTACGCCGAGCTGCGCTACCGGCTCGTCGAGGAGCTCGGCGCGGACCCGTCGCCGGAGGTGCGGGACGCGTATCGGGCGATCCTGCGGCACGACGCTCCCGACGGCGGGCTGCCCCGCCCGACCTGGCGGACGCCCGCGCAGCTCCCGGCGGACGTGCCCGGGTTCGTGCCCCGCGACCCGGAGCTGGCCCGCCTCGACGAGCCGGCCGCCGTGCTCGTGCTCTCCGGCACCGCCGGGGTCGGCAAGACCGCGCTCGCGGTGCACTGGGCGCACCGGGTCCGCGACCGGTTCCCCGACGGTCAGGTCTACCTCGACCTGCGCGGGTTCGGCGCCTGCGCGGCCCCGATGGGCAGCGCCGAGGCGGTGCGGCTGTGCCTGGACGCGCTCGGCGTGCGGGCCGAGACCGTGCCCTCCGAGCCGTCCGCCGCGATCGCGCTGTACCGCACCCTCGTCGCCGGCCGGCGGATGCTGATGCTGCTCGACAACGCCCGCGACGCCGCCCAGGTGCGCCCGTTGCTGCCCGGCACCCCCGGCTGCCTGGTCGTGGTGACCAGCCGGGACCAGCTCACCGGGCTGGTCGCGGCCGAGGGCGCCCGGCCGGTGCCGGTCGACCTGTTCTCGCCCGCGCAGGCGCGGCAGTTCCTGGCGCGGCGGCTCGGCACCGACCGGGTGGCCGCCGAGCCCGGCGCCGCCGAGCTGATCGCCGAGCGGTGCGCGCGGCTGCCGCTGGCCCTGGGGGTGATGGCCGGCCGGGCCGCCGCCCATCCGGACTTCCCGCTCGCCCGCTGGGCCGACGAGCTGCGGGACGACCGCCTCGACGTGCTGGACGCCGGGGATCCGGCCACCGACGTGCGCAACGTGTTCTCCTGGTCCTACCGGGCGCTGCACCCGCCGGCCGCCCAGCTGTTCCGGGCGCTCGCGCTGCACCCGGGTCCGGACATCGGCGCCGCGGCGGCCGCCAGCCTGGCCGGGCTGCCGGCCGAGCGGACCAGGTCCCTGCTGGCCGACCTGACCCGCGCGCACCTGCTCACCGAGCACAGCCCCGGCCGGTACGCCATGCACGACCTGCTGCGCACCTACGCGGCGGAACTGACCGGCCGCTGCGACTCCGACACCGAGCGGGCCGCCGCGGTGGGCCGGCTGCTCGACCACTACGTGTACTGCGGGCAGGCCGCGGCGCTACGGCTGGAGCCGCACTGGATCCGCCTGGTCGCGGACCCGCCGCCGGCCGGGGTGCTGGTCGAGCCGTGCACCTGCGAGCGGCGGGCGCTGGCCTGGTTCACCGAGCACCGGCAGGCGATGCTGGCCGCGGCGACGCTGGCCGCCGAGGCCGGGTTCACCCGGCGCGCGTGGCAGCTGGCCCGGGTGCTCGCCGGGCTGCTGCACAACCAGGGACGGTGGCAGGACCTCATCGCGGTCGGGCGGCTCGCGATCGAGGCGACCGAGCGGCTCGGCGAGCACCGCGAGCGCGCCTGGGCACAGCGGTTCCTCGGTTGCGCCCACGCGCACCTGCGGCGGTACGGCGAGGCCGAGGCGGCGTACCGGGCGGCGCTGGACGGATACGAGCGGCTCGGCGACACCGCGGGCCGCGCGGGCGTGCACTTCGCGCTCGCCCGCCTCGCCGAGTCGCGGGGCGAGTGGCCGCTGATGCGCTCGCACAGCGCGTCCGCACTGCGGCTCTACACCGAGGCCGGGCACCGCCTGGGCCGCGGCCGGGCGCTGAACCTGGTCGGCTGGGTGCATGCCAGGCAGCGCGAGTGGGCGGACAGCCTGACCCACTGCCGGCGCGCCCTGGCCCTCCAGGACGAGCTGGGTGACCGCAGCGGCCAGGCGGCCACCCTGGACAGCATCGGGTATGTGCACCACCATCAGGGCGAGTACGCCCGCGCGCTGGAGTGCTACGAACGAGCGCTGGCGCTGTGCCGCCGGTTCGGCGACCGGTTCAGCGAAACCAAGGTGCTCACCCACCTCGGCGACACCCACCTGGCGTCCGGCCGCCCGGACGCCGCGCGGGCCGCGTGGCGGGTCGCCGGCCAGATCCTCGCCGACCTCGGCGACGCCGACGCGGAGCAGGTGCGCGCCCGGCTCACCACCCTGACCGGCGTGGCCGGCTGACCGTTGAAGGTGACGATGTCATACCTGTCGTTGGGACTGCTGGCGGCGCTGTGCTGCGTGTTCGCCGCCTCCGCCTGGAGCAAGCTCCGCAGCCGCGCCGCCCAGCAGGCGTTCGCGGAGTCCCTGCGCCCCGTGCCGCTCGTCCCGGCCGGCCACCTGACCGGCGTGGCGATGGCGGCCACGGTGGCCGAGAGCGGCCTGGTGGCGGGGCTCGCCGCGGCGGCGGTGGCCGTGACCGGCGGGTGGCCGCCCGCGCGGCCCCTCGCGATGGCGGTGCTCGCCCTGACCGGCGCCCTGCTGGCCGTGTTCACCACCGGCGTGGCGCTCGCCGTGCGCCGCGGCACCGGCGCCCGCTGCGCCTGCTTCGGTGCCGCCGAACGCCCGCTGAGCGCCCGCCACCTGGTCCGCAACGGACTCCTGCTGGCGGCGGCCGGCACCGCGGCGCTCGGCATCGCCATGACCCGGACCCAGCCGCCTGACCTGGCCGGCACGGCGGTGGCACTGACGACGGGCGCCGTCTGCGGCCTGCTGGTGATCCGCCTGGACGACCTGGTGGACCTGTTCACGCCGCCCCCGGCCCGCCGACCCGCCGCACGACCCGGGCAGGACCGCCGCGCCTGACCTCCACGGGTGGGATCTCCGAAATCCGGTATGCGGTGACCCGAGGCGTGGATGACGGCGTTGTGCCTAGAGGCGGGTGGTGCAGGTGGCGGCGTGATCGGTCAGCCACTGCAGCGCGGGCGCGATCCCATCCACGTCCTCGTCCGCGCCGCATCCGGTGCAGCGCTCAGTGAGGTATCCGGAGAGGTTCATCTCGATCCACGCCTCTCCTCCGCCGGACGTCGTGACAATGTCCGACACGATCTCCCGATATTCCTCCATGCCCTTATCGTGCCGCCGCAGCCGCCTGCTACACCGCCGGAGTCCAGCGACGTGTGTGCCGGACGGCGCAGCCACCCGATGAATAGCCCGGACGTTCTGCATCGCCGACGCGGACATCAAGGCCGACGGCCGGGGTAGTTCCGACGGATGAAGGCGATTGGTGGCGCAGCCTCGGCGATCGTCCTCGGGCTGCTGGGAACCTCGCTCACCGCCCCCGCGGCGCCGGCGGGGTGCGGCGGGAAACCGACGATCGTGCTGGTGCACGGCGCGTGGGCGGGCACGTCAAGCTGGAGCGGGGAGGTCTCCCGCCTGCAGGGCAACGGCTACACGGCGCGGGCGATCGCCAACCCGCTGCGCGGGCTGACCGGTGACGCGGCGTCCGTCTCCGAATTTCTCAAGTCGGTGCACGGGCCGGTGGTGCTGGTCGGGCACTCCTACGGCGGCGCGGTCATCACCAACGCGGCGGCCGGCAACACCAACGTGAAGGCGCTGGTCTACGTCGACGCCGCCGCGCCGGCCGTCGGGGAGACGACCGGCGGGCTGAGCGGGTCCGGTTCGGCGTTGAACCAAAACGCAACCGTGCTGTTCGACAAGGTGGGCACGGACCTGTACCTGAAGCAGCCGGTATTCGTGCACTCGTTCGGGCCGGACCTCGCGCCCGGCCAGGCCGACGTGCTGTGGGCGAGCCAGCGCTCGGCCGCGACCGCCGCGTTCTCCACCCCGTCGAAGGCAGCCGCGTGGGAGAGCATCCCCTCGTGGTACGTCATCGGGGGCGCCGACAAGATCATCACGCCGGCGTCGCAGGAGTCGATGGCGCACCGAGCCAAGGCACACATCCGCACGGTGCCGGGCGGGTCACACCTGACGCTGATCTCCCACCCCGACGCCGTGACCGACCAGATCCTGGCCGCCACCGAGCACGTCTGCTGAGGCCGGGTTGTTGCGCCGCGCCCTGGCGTCCACACGTGGCGCTGTCTCCTTGCGTGGCGCGAAGCACGTCCACGTTCGTTCACGGCGTCGGCAGGCTCCACACCGTCGTCACCGGCTCGCCGTCGACCCACAGCTGCGCGGCGAACAGGTCCTCGTCCAGCCCGACGGCCGCCTCGACCGCTTCGGCGTCGCCGGGCAGTGCGATCCGGGCCTCCGGTCGCAGGTCCGCGTCACAGAGCAGGAGGCCGCTCTCGTACGTCTTGAGCACGGCCCGACGGTCGCCGAGAAAGCCCGAGCGGGACGACCGCGGCGACCGCGACGACGGCGCCCGCGCCCACGGTGGCCAGGCGTCGGTGGATGTTCATCGGTTCCCCTTCCAGTTGAGGTGTGCCACCACGGTGGGGCCCGGCCGCCGGGGCGCGCCGCCGAAGCACGCCTCCTACCTCCAGTTGCCCGTCCAGGCGGGGTAGCCCGCTTGCCGGGACCGTGTCTCAGGGGCGAAGCTGGCCCCGACGGCGAACCTCGACCAATGGTGGTGGGGCACGATGCACGGCGAAGCGACCCGCACGGCCTTCCGGACCTGCCCGCTGTGCGAGGCCGTCTGCGGGCTGGAGCTCACCGTCGCCGGGGACACGATCGTGGCGGCGCGCGGCGACCGGGAGCACGTGCTCAGCGCGGGGTTCGTGTGCCCGAAGGGGGCCACGTTCGGGCAGCTGGTGCACGACCCGGACCGGCTGCGCCGGCCGCTGGTGCGCGGCGCCGACGGCCGGCATCACGAGGTGGGTTGGGACGAGGCGTTCGCGGCGGCCGCGGCCGGGCTCGCGCAGGTGCAGGCGCGGCACGGGGCGGACGCGGTCGCCGTGTACCTCGGCAACCCCAACGTCCACACGATGGCCGGGCCGCTCTACGGCGGACCGCTCGTCAAGGCCCTCGCCAGCCGCAACGTCTACTCCGCCAGCACCGTCGACCAGATGCCGAAGCACGTGTCGTGCGGTTACCTGTACGGCAACCCCGACGCCATCCCGGTGCCCGACATCGACCGGACCGACCTGCTCGTCCTCATCGGCGCGAACCCCCTGGAGTCCAACGGCAGCCTGTGCACGGCGCCCGACTTCCCCGGGCGGCTCGCCGCCGTCCAGGCCCGGGGCGGGCGGGTCGTCGTCGTGGACCCGCGGCGGACCCGGACCGCGGCCGTCGCCGACGAGCACGTGTTCGTCCGGCCCGGCGGGGACGCGCTGCTGCTGTTCGCGCTCGTGCACACCCTGTTCGACGAGGACCTCGTCGCGCTCGGCCGCCTGGAGGGGCACGTCCGCGACGTGGAGCGGGTGGCGGGCCTCGCGAAGGACTTCCCGCCCGAGACCGTCGCCGCCGCGTGCGGGGTGCCGGCCGGGGACATCCGCCGGCTCGCCCGTGACCTCGCCGCCGCGCCGTCCGCCGCCGTGTACGGGCGGATCGGCACCTGCGCGGTCGAGTTCGGCACGCTGACGAGCTGGCTCGTCGACGTCGTCAACGTGCTCACCGGCAACCTCGACCGGCCCGGCGGCGTCATGTTCCCGCTCGCGCCGCACGCCCGGAAGGCCACGGAGCCGGGCGGCAAGGGCTTCCGGGTCGGGCGGTGGACCAGCCGGGTCCGTGGCCTGCCGGAGGTCAAGGGCGAGCTGCCGGTCGCGACCCTCGCCGACGAGATCACCACGCCCGGCGACGGGCAGGTGCGGGCGCTCGTCACCGTGGCCGGCAACCCGGTGCTGTCCACGCCCAACAGCAGGCAGCTCGACGCGGCCCTCGGCGGGCTCGAGTTCATGGTGAGCGTCGACCCGTACCTCAACGAGACCACCCGGCACGCCGACGTGATCCTGCCGCCGACCGACCCCGCCCGGGTCGGCCACTACGACTTCGCGTTCCTGACCCTCGTCGTGCGCAACACGGCCGCGTACTCGCCGCCCGTGCTGCCGAAGGACCCCGGCGGCATGGACGAGGCCGACATCCTCGCCCGCCTCGCCGGGGTCGACCACGAGCGGCTGCTCCTGCAGCTGCTGCAGCGGGCCGTCGACGACCCGGGCTCCCCCGTCCACGGCCGGGACGTCGCCGGGCTGCGGGCCCTCGTCGGCGGCGACGGACCCGCGGAGCGGCTGCTCGACGTGCGGTTGCGGCTCAGCTCGTACGGTGAAGGCTTCGGCGCCGACGAGTCCGGGCTGACGCTGCGGAAGCTCCTCGACCACCCGCACGGCGTCGACCTGGGCCCGTTGCAGCCGCGGGTGCCCGAGGTGCTGCGGACCCCGAGCGGGAAGGTCGAGCTGTGCCCCGCGCCGATCGCCGAGGACGTCGACCGGCTGCGGGCGGCCCTCGACCGGCCGAGCGACGGGCTCGTCCTCGTCGGACGGCGGCACCTGCGGTCCAACAACAGCTGGATGCACAACGTGCCGGGGCTGATGAAGGGCAGGGACCGCTGCACGCTGCAGGTCCACCCGCACGACGCGGCCGCGCTGCGCCTCGCCGACGGCGGCAGGGCGACGGTCGCGTCCCGCGTCGGCACGCTCACCGTCGCCGTCGAGGTCACCGACACGGTCATGCCGGGCGTGGTCAGCCTGCCGCACGGCTGGGGGCACGGCGCGCCCGGCACGCGGGCCGCGGTCGCCGCCGCCACACCCGGCGTCAACAGCAACATCCTCACCGACGACCACGCCATCGACCCGCTGTCGGGCAACAGCGTCCTCAACGGCATCCCGGTGACCGTCTCCCCCGCCACCTGAACGAGCCGGCGACCACGGCCGCGGCACCGGGGCGGCGGCTACGACCGCGGCACCGGGGCGGCGGCTACGACCGCGGCGCCGGGGCGGCGGCGGCCCGGCGCAGGAGGTGCTGGCGCTCGGGTTCGGTGCGCACCAGCCGCAGCGACGCCTCCCAGGCCGCGCCGGCCTCGCCGGGACGGCCGAGGCGCTGCAGCAGCTCCGCCCGCACGGCCGGGACGAGGTGGTGGCGCGGCAGCCGCTCGGCCGCCTCGTCGGTCAGCGCCAGCGCCAGCGCGGGGTCGCCGGCCTCCGCGACCGCCACGGCCCGGTTGAGCCGCACGACCGGCGAGCCGGTGCGCGCCTCCAGCCGCGCGTACAGCCCGGCGATCCGCGCCCAGTCGGTGCCCGCCGCCGTGACCGCCTTCGCGTGCTCCGCGGCGATCAGCGCCTCCAGCGCGTACCGGCCGGAACCCTCGTCGTCGCGGACGAACGCCAGCAGCTCGAAGCCGTGCCGCAGCTCGGTCGGGTGCCAGCGGGACCGGTCCTGCTCGGTCAGCCGGACCAGGTGCCCGTCGGCGTCGACGCGGGCGTCGCGGCGGGCGTGCTGCAGCACCATCAGCGCCAGCAGCGCGACCGGCTCCGGCTCGTCCGGCAGCAGCAGGCCCAGCTCGTAGCCGAGCCGAATCGCCTCCCGCGCCAGCCGCGGCCGCAGCAGCACCGGCCCGCCGGTGGCCCGGTAGCCCTCGCTGAACAGCAGGTACACCGCCGTCAGCAGCCCGTCGAGGCGGTCGGCGAGGTCGGCCGGCGCCGGTGCCCGCAGCGGGATCCCGGCCTGCGCGATCTTCTTCTTCGCCCGGGTCAGGCGCGCCGCCATCGTCGGCTCCGGCACCAGGCACAGCCGCGCGATCTCGGCCGTGGTCAGGCCCGCCCCGAAGCGCAGCATCAGCGCGGTCCGCGCGTCGGGCGCCAGCGCCGGGTGGCAGCAGGCGAACAGCAGCCGCAGCCGCTCGTCGCCGACCTCGTCCCCGGCACAGGCTTCGGTGGCGGCTCCGGTGACGGTGCCGGGCGCGTCGACGACCAGCAGCGGCAGCCGCTCCCGGTCCGCGTCCTCCCGCCGCACCCGGTCGAGGGCCCGCCGCCACGCGGCGGTCATCAGCCAGCCCGCCGGGTTGGCCGGCACGCCGTCCCGGTCCCACCGCTCGACCGCGGCCGCGAACGCGTCCTGCAGGCTCTCCTCGGCGAGGTCGAACCGCCGCAGCCGGGTGACGAGCAGCGCGAGCAGGCGCGGCCAGTGCTCCCGGTACGCCTGCTCGACCGCACCGCTCAGCTGGACTCCTTCGGACCCGGCACCATCGGCCGCACCTCGACCACCCCGGACGGCAGCTCCCGGGCCAGCTCCAGCGCCTCGTCCAGGTCCGCCGCCTCGATCAGGTAGAACCCGGCCAGCTGCTCCGCCGTCTCCGCGAACGGCCCGTCGGTGACGCTGACCGCCGCACCGTCGCGCCGCAGCGTCGTCGCCGCCCCGGTCGGCGCCAGCTCCGCCCCGCCGACCAGCGCGCCGCGCTCCACGAGCAGCTTCATGAACCGCTCATGCCTGGCGTAGATCTCCCGCCGGGCCGCCTCGTCGGCCTCCTGCCACACCTGTTCGTCCCCGTAGAGCAACAGCGCGTACCGCATGACTCCTCCTCAATCCGATGCCACCATGACGCGGCCACCGGCCCGAAATCGACAACCCGGCCGGAAATTCACGCGGTCGGCCCGGCTGCACGTGCGCTGCACGCGCGGGGCGGCACAGTGCCGGTATGTTCGCACCTCTCCGGCGACCCCGGACGTACGCGCTGGTCCTGTCCTGCGCGATCCTGCTCGGAACCACGGCCGCCTGCGGTGATCGCGAGGGGTCGCCGGGCTCGGACGGCGGGGACGCCGAGCTCGTCAAGGCGCTGGGCCGCCTCGCCGACACCGAGAACATCCGCACGAGCGTCCGTTTCGCCGACGAGGCGGTCACGATGCACTTCCCGCGCAAGACCGGGTCGGTGAAGTGGCGCGGGCTCATCGGTCGCGGCAGCGCCCGGCTCCAGCCGGAGGTCATCAGACTGCCCGACTACGACATCCGGCTGGACAACAGCGAATACGTCGTCACCGCCGGGGCGTCGTCGCGCGACGTTTCGCTCGTCGCCGGCGGGCAGTTCCCAGTCGAGGTCACCCGCAAGCTGGTCGCGGCGGGCTGGCGGGACGACGGCGGTGGCCTCGTCGCCCCGCCGGTCCTCACCGACGACGGCCTGCAGTTCCTGAGCATCGCCCTGCCCCGCGTCCACGGCGAGGGCGACGACCTGTTCGTCGGCGGCGACGATGCGAACTGGGACGACGTCCGGGCCGCTCCGGAGCGCTCGCTCGCGGCGAACCCGACGTTCCGCGCGCTGGCGGGCTGCCTCGGCGACGTGGTCGCCGCGTACTTCCGGACCCGGACGCGGGACGAACGGACCTACGTGATCGCCGCCGGGGTGCTCCGGGCGGGTGCCGGCTCCGGCAAACCGGCGAAGGTCGTCGTGTGCTCGTCGTGGAGCACGGCCGAGGACATGGACCGCTCCGTCACCGAGCAGCGGCAGGAGTACGCGCACGACCGGCCGGCCGAGGTGTTCCGCGACGTCACGGTCGCCGCGCTCGGCGGCGGGCTGCACATGGTCCGCGCGACGGCGGTCACCGCCGAACCCGACGCGATCCTCGCCCTGGTCGACGACGGCAACGCGCCCGGCATGCAGCACGGCTGACCGCCCGGCCCGTCCGCACTCTGGGAACGCTCCCATTGACAGGCCGATCGACATCGATCACCCTGCCTATCGGTATCCCCCGATGGAAGGATGTCATCGATGGTTCAAGCCATGGGTCGGCTCGCCGACCGCGTGCTCGCGCGCCTCGCCCCGACCGCCGAGGCGGACGCGGGATGCACGTACGAATGGGAGACGTGCTACTGCAAGGGCGGCCTGCGGTACCGCCGCAAGTGCATGTACGGCTGCTCCGGCGTGCCGAACCACTGCTACTCCTGCACGGTCACCGGCACGTGCTGAACCACACGACGGCCGGACGCGCCCCGGCGGGTCACCGATGCCGGTGACCGCGGTCGCCGCCGGCTCGGCCGTCGTGTTCGCGATGGCGGTCGCCGGGAAAGTTTCATCCCGGTCGTTCGCCCGGCTCCGGCGCAGCGCGGCCGCGCTGTGGCCGGGGCCGGGACGCCCGCCTGCCGCCGTCCCGCTCGCCGCGGCCGGCCGCCCCGGCACCACCACCCCGTCCCTGGCCTGCGCGGTCGCCGATGGCGCCGCCGGGCTCATCCTTGCGTCGCTGGAGGACATCGTGTCGCTGCTCAGCATCCCGCCGGTACCGGCGAAGGGAGCGGGCCGGTGACCACCGCGCTGCTCGTCGCGGTGCTGCTGCTCACCGCGTTGACCCTGTTCAACCTGGTCGTCGTCCTCGGGGTCGTGCGCCGGCTGCGCGCCTACGAGAACCGCCTCGGCGACATGGCCGAGCCGCCGCCGGTGTCGACCGCGACCCTCGGCGAACCCGTCGCCGACTTCACGGCGTCCACTGTGGACGGCCGGCGGGTCGACCGCGCCTCGCTCACCGGCCAGACCCTCATCGGGTTCTTCTCGCCCGACTGCCCCGCCTGTCATGAGCGGCTCGGCGACTTCCGCGCCGCGGCGGCCCGGCACCCCGGCGACGTCCTCGCTGTCGTCGTCGACGACGGCGGCGACCCGGCGCCCGTCGTCGGCGCGCTCACCGGCACCGGCGGCGTCGCGGTCATCCTGGAGGACCCGGAGGGCCCGGTCGCGGGCGCGTTCGGCGTCCGGGGCTTCCCCGCGTTCGTGCTCGTGCGGGACGGTGGCGTGGTCGAGTCCGTCGGCTACCAGGTGCCCGTGCCGGCGTGACCGCCGTGCTGTCCCGGGCCGGCGCGGCGCTGCTGCTCGCGTGGCGGGCCCGTCCGGTGCTGCTGTGCGGGTACGTCGCCGCGCGCCTGCTGTCCGGCGCGCTGCCGGCGCTCGCGGCGTGGCTGACGAAGGTCGGGCCGTCGGCCCGGTTCAGCAGCGTCGCCGCGCCCGGGTCGACGCTGACGAGCCAGGGCCAGGAGCTCCACCTGTACCGGCCG
>NZ_JBFAJA010000052.1:0-62717 GCF_040654975.1 Dactylosporangium sp. NPDC050588
GGTCGTGTCCCTCCCCGTCGTCATCGGCTTCACCATCCTCCAGCGCTATCTGGTCGCCGGCCTCACCGCCGGCGCCGTGAAGGGCTGAACACCCCCGCCCAGTCCAGGAGATCCACATGTCTCTGTCCCGCCGCACCATGCTCAAGATCGGCGGTCTCGGCGCCCTCGGGACGACCCTCGCCGCCTGCGCCCCCGCCACCAACACCCCCGCACCCGCCGGCACCGAAGGCCTCAAGGACGACGGCGTCAAAGAGTTCCCCCTGACCAGCTGGTCGTTCAACGAGGCGGTCACCAAGGAACCGATCCAGGCCCAGATCGACAAGTACACGGCCGCCAACGCCGGGACGAAGATCAGCACGCCGTCGTACCCGTACAACGACTACCTCAACCAGTTGCTGCTGCAGGTGCAGGGCGGGCAGCTGACCGGCGCGGTCCAGCTCGACGTCGCCTGGCTCGCCACCCTCGCCGCCACCGGCAAGCTCCTGGACCTCAAGAGCGTCGCCGCCGGCCTCGACTACTCCCCGGCGGCCCTGGCGCTCGGGCAGTCCGGCGGGGTGCAGTACGGCCTGCCGTGGACCTTCGCCGGCATCGGCCTCATCAGCAACACCGAGCTGCTGACGAAGGCCGGGGTGACCAGCCCGCCGAAGACGGTCGCGGAGTTCGAGGCGGCGCTCACCGCCGTCAAGGGCCTCGGCGGCGGGGTCGTGCCGTGGGCCGGCATGACGAAGGTCGACCAGCTCAAGGACATCATCCCGTGGCTGTGGGAGTTCGGCTCCCCGATCGTGGAGAACAACAAGGTCGTCATCGGCGACGACCCGTCGATCGAGGCGCTCACCTGGTACAAGAAGCTCTACGACCAGAAGCTCATCGCCCCCGACGTCAACCGCGTCGACGCCCGCGCCCTCATGTCCCAGGGCAAGACCGCCTTCTACGAGGACGCCATCGGCGGCCGCGCCGCCGTCACGAAATCCTCACCCGACAAGGACCTCGGCACGAAGATGGTCCCCGTCGCCCGCCCGGTGAAGAACGCCGGCGACAAGCCCCGCCACCTCGCCTGGGGGCAGGTGATCGCCGTGATGAACGGTGCCGGCGCCGCCGCCGCCGCGAACTACGCCAAGACCGTCACCACCGACCCCGGGTACAACGTCGACTGGTTCAAGAAGACGGGCCTTCCGCCGACCACCAACGCCGGCCTCGCCGACTCCGCCGTCAAGAACGACAAGTTCGCCACCGACTTCACCAGCCAGATCGGCGCCAACTCCAGCGCCAGCCCGTTCTGGATCTACCCGCAGTTCTCCCAGATGGAGAAGGTCCTGGCCGAGGAGGTCCAGTCGATCCTCATCGGCAAGAAGTCGCCGAAGGACGCGCTCATGTCCGCCCGCGACCGGATGAACGCCCTCATCAAATGAGCTTCGACGACCTGCTCCGCGGCCGCCCACTGGTGGCGATCCTGCGTGGTGTACCGGTTGCGCGGGCCCTCGAGATCGCCCGCGCCGTGTGGGACAGCGGCCTCGGCGTGGTCGAGGTCCCGATCCAGACCCCCGAGGCGGTCGAGTGCCTGCGCGCGCTCGCCGCCGAGGGGCACCCCGTCGGCGCCGGCACCGTCCGCAGCGCGGCGCAGATCGAGGCCGCCGCCGAGGCGGGCGCGGTGTTCACCGTCGCGCCCGGCCTGGACCTCGACGTGGTGCGGGCCAGCCAGGCGGCCGGTCTGCCGCACCTGCCGGGCGTCGCCACTCCGTCCGAGGTCCACCACGCGCTGCAAGCGGGTTGCGAGTGGCTCAAGGCGTTCCCCGCCGGAGCGCTCGGCCCCGCCTGGCTGCGCGAGCTGCGCGGCCCGTTCCCCGAGGCGAAGTTCGTCGCCACCGGCGGCATCGGCGCCCACAACGCACCCGAATACCTGGCCGCCGGCGCCCGCGCGCTGGGGGTCGGCGGCGCCGTCACCACCGACGGCGGCCTGCCACCGCTCCTGGAGGTCCTCCGCCGAACCTGACCGACCCACGCTCCGAGGCGCCGCCGCGGACCGGCCACACCTCCGAGGCACGGCCGCACCGCACCCGGTGCTCTGCGCCGCAGGCGGTGATGCGTTACGCCGCAAGCGGTGCGCCGCAGACGGTGTGCCCTGCCGCACGCCGCGGTGTGCTGCGCCGCAAGCGGTGTGCCGCACACGGCGGTGCGGTGTGCCGCACGCGGTGTGCAGTGCCGCAGACGGTGTGCCGTGCCGTGCCGCACGCGGTGTGGCCTGGCCGCGCCGGCGCCACGTGAGCAAGCCCCGAGGAAGAGGCCCATGCACAGAGCCGCCCTGGTCGCCGCCACCGCCATGGCGACGGCCCTCGTCACCGTGCCCGCAACCGCCGTGCACGCCGCCCCCGCCACCGTCACCCTCGTGCCGTACGGCATCGACAGCTCCAACCAGGCCGCCTGGTGGTCGCCGCTGGACACGTACACCCCCGGCAACGACTACGCGTATCTGGCGTTCAACGAGCCCGGCTCCACCGCCGGCACGCACCGCGTCGCCATCGCCCGCCGCGACACCGCCGGCGGCTGGACGAGGCTGCCCGTCATGAACGGCGCCGCCCAGGCCGAGTACGCCGACGACATCGGGCACAACCAGCCGTCGGTCGCGCGCGACGGCAGCGGCCGGCTGCACGTGTTCGCCAGCATGCACAACAACGCCTGGCGCTACTTCCGCTCCGACACCGTCGGCGGCGCGCCCACCAACCACGCCGCGGACCTGCCGGACCAGGGGATCGGCGTCACGTACCCGGTGCTGACCACCGCGCCGAACGGCGACCTGTACCTCATCGCGCGGCTCGACGGGAGCACCGCCCGCTCCGGCCGGCTGTACCGGTGGAACAACGCCGCCGCGACGTGGACCCGGGTGGCCGTCTTCGCCGAGTCCGCCAACCGCGCCGTCTACCCGGACGACCTGCAGTTCGACGCCGCCGGCAACCTCCACGTCCTGTGGGAGTGGGGGCTGTACCCGGCGACCGCGTTCCGCCACCAGCTCAGCTACCTGCTGTACAAGCCCGCGACCGGCACGTTCGCCGACCACACCGGCGCCGCGGTCACCGTGCCCGTCAGCACCGCCACCGCCGACGTCATCCAGCCGATCGAGGCCGGCGAGGTGTACCAGGGCAACGACGGCACCGGACCGGCCGTGCAGAGCGCGAAGCTCACGGTCGACGGCACCAGCCCGAAGGTCGCGTACCGCTACCGGAGCGCGACGAACTTCATGGTCCGCTACGCGTACGTCTCAGGCACCACCTGGGTCCGGGACACGGTGTACTCCGCCGCGCAGACCAGCGCCGCCATCGACATCACCTGGCACCCGACGGAGCAGAAGCGCGTCTACTACACCACCGAGGCCGGCGTGATGTACGTGGCGACCAAGCCCGGCACCGCGTGGACCGCCGCCGCCGTCGCGCCCGGGGTCCCCGTGCAGCGCTTCGCGGTCGAACGCACCACCGCCGGCGTCGACGTCCTCTACCTCGTCGACCTCACCAACCTTCGCCTGTACTACGGGAGGAACTGATGCGCCGCCTGCTCGCAATCGTGTTGCTGGTGCCCGCCGCCGTCGGCCTGGGAACCGCCACGGCCGCCCACGCCGACCCCGCCGGCACCGGCTACACCCTCGTCTTCGAGGACCAGTTCAACGGCACCGCGGTCGACACCGCGAAGTGGAACTACCGCACCGACTCCAAGGCGTACAGCACCCAACGCCCGCAGAACGTGTCCGTCAGCGGGGGAGCGCTGAACATCGCCCTGAAGAAGGAGACGTACGGCGGCAAGGACTACACCGGCGGCGGCGTGGTCAGCAAGCAGACGTTGCGCTACGGCTACTACGAGACCCGGGCGAAGCTCAACGACGGCGCCGGCTGGCACAGCTCGTTCTGGCTCATGGCCGGCGACGGCTCGACGACCTTCCCGGCGTCGCAGCGCACCGAGATCGACGGCTTCGAGATCGACTCGATCAGCCCGACCCGGATCCACCACGGCGTGCTGACCTGGAAGGGCAACGGCGTGTCCGCCGGGAAGTCGTACGGCACCACGTACACCAGCGACACGATCGACTCGAGGGACTGGCACGTCTACGGCATCGACTGGTCCGAGACCAGCACGAAGTTCTACGTCGACGGCGTGCTCAAGTACACCGCGCCCTACCTGCCGACGGACTGGACGCACGACTACACGAGCATCTGGCTCACCAGCATCGCCTACGGCAGCGTCCCCGACGCGAGCAAGTTGCCGTCGGCCGTGCAGTTCGACTACGTGCGCTACTGGCAGAAGGACTACTACGTCGACGACGACGGCCCGGCCGCGTACGGCTACAGCGAGACCGGCACCTGGTCGCCGTCGACGCTGACCGGCTGGACGACGGGCTCGCCGACCCGCTACGCGGCCTGCAACTCAGGTGGGAACACCGCGACCTGGCGCCCCAACCTCCGTGCGGCGGGCACCTACAAGGTCTCCTACTACAAGGTGACGGCCGCCAACAGCGACCCCGCCGCGAAGCTCGCCGTCGCCGGCACCCAGACGACGGTCAACGGCACCTCGGGCCCGTCCGGCTGGGTCGACCTGGGCACCCTCGCCCTGCCCGCCGGCACCGGCACCGCGGTCACCCTGACCAGCTCGGGCACCGGCTGCGCCCGCGCCGACGCGGTCAGGTTCGTCCGGGTGTGAGCCGCCGCGCCGGTCGCCCACCGGGCCACGCCGCAGGCCCGCAGCGACCGGCGCGGCCACGCCGCGATCCCCGGAGTGGAGATTGTTGACTTGCGGAATACTTGCGCGGCAAGTACCGTTGCAGCAGGCGACAAACCCGCTCAGCCCTGGAGGCACAAGATGCCCGCGATCACCGTCGAAAACGTCCTTGCGCTGCCGCGCGTGTCCACCCCGGACCCTGTGTCGGCGCGCCCCCGCCCGGTGGTGTCGGTGACGACGGCGCCGAAGGGATTCGAGGGCGAGGGCTTCCCCGTCCGGCGCGCGTTCGCCGGCGTCGACCTGCGCACCCTCGACCCGTTCATCCACATGGACCAGATGGGCGAGGTCGAATACGCCCCGGGCGAGCCGAAGGGCACCCCGTGGCACCCGCACCGGGGGTTCGAGACCGTCACGTACATCATCGACGGCGAGTTCGTGCACAACGACTCGCACGGCGGTGGCGGCGTCATCCGTGACGGCGACACCCAGTGGATGACGGCCGGAAGCGGCTTGCTGCACATCGAGACCCCGCCCGAGCACCTCGTCGTCAGCGGCGGTCTCTTCCACGGCTTCCAGCTGTGGGTCAACCTGCCGCGCGCCGACAAGTTCGCCGCCCCGCGCTACCAGGACATCCGTGGTGGCCAGGTGGCGCTGCTCAGCTCGCCCGACGGCGGCTCGCTGCTGCGGGTCATCGCCGGTGAGCTCGACGGCCACGCCGGCCCCGGCAACACCTACACGCCGATCACGATGATCCACGCGACGATCTCGCCCGGTGCGTCGCTGACGCTGCCGTGGCGCAAGGACTTCAACGCGCTCGCCTACACCCTCGCGGGCAAGGGCAGCGTGGGCACGAAGGGCCGGCCGGTGGAGCTGGGCCAGCTCGCGGTCTTCGGTGAGGGTGACAGCATCACCGTCACCGCCGACGCGAAGCAGGACCCGCGCCACCCCACGATGGACGTGCTGTTCCTCGGTGGAAAGCCGATCCGCGAGCCCGTCGTGGCGTATGGTCCGTTCGTCATGAACACCAAGGCCGAGGTGGTCCAGGCGTTCGAGGACTACCAGGCCGGCCGGCTCGGCACGATCCCGGCCGCGCACGCCGCAGTGCGAGGAGAGGCGTCCTAAGTGGACATCGAGGTCGTCGACGACCCGCAGCAGCACCGCTTCGAGCTGCGGGTCGACGGAGCACACGCGGGTGCGGCCTACTACCGGCTGCACCCGGGTGAGATCGTCTTCACCCACACCGAGGTCGACAAGGAGTACGAGGGCAAGGGCCTGGGCAGCAAGCTCGCCGCCGGGGCCCTGAACGCGGCGAAGGAGCGGGCACTGCGTGTCGTCCCGCAGTGCCCCTTCATCGCCGCCTACCTCAAGCGGCACCCAGAGCTCAGCTGAGCGGCTGCAGCCCGATCGGGTTCGGGTGCCGCAGCAGCGCCGACGCCTGCACGGCGATCGGGCGCAGCAGTTCGGCACAGCGCGCCGTGGCGGTCTCCCCGAGGGCCCGCCACGGCGCCGCGGCCAGGGCATCCGTCGTGCGTTCGACGGAGGTGTACGCCTCCCGCGCCCGGCCGGTCGCCTTCCCCTCCGCGTCCAGCCACCCGCGACCGCGCAGCCGGTCGATCGCCGCGGCCCACTCCTCGTCGGTCCAGCCGCGGGCGGGCTGGTAGAACTCCCGGCCGGCGCCGTCGAGCAGCGCGACCCGCCACACGTTGCACTCGGCCCCGTCCAGGCCCTCGACGAGCAGCGCCGCGAGGTGCCCGTCGCCGCGGTGCTCCCGCAGCACCGTCGCCGCCTGCCACAGCACGCCGGCCGGGTCCTCCGGCCACGGCAGCATCGCGTTGGCCGCGCCCAGCACCCGGCCGTGCAGGTCGGCCGCCTCCGCCGCCGCCCGCAACAGGCTTGCGACCTCCGCCAGGTCCCCGTCCACCGTGAGCAGGACCCGCCGCGACCCTTCCAGCCGCGCGGCGAGGGCCGCCTCCGGCGTGATCCGCGTCCACACGTCCGGCAGCGCCCGGGTCACCATCCGGGGCGCGAACCCGTAGAACGCCGCGATCACCGGCCCGGCCGGCACCGCGCCGAGCGGGGCGCTACGGCCGGCGAAGTACCCCCGCCAGAACCCGCGCAGGCCCGCCTCCTCGAACGCCGCCAGGGCGTCCGGGGCGAAGTAGGTGACCGCGTGGACCGGCTCGAACAGGTTCCACATGCGACGTTCGGTCGACAACTCTGTCATGGACCTGACGGTATACGCGAACACGCCCGGCGGAGTCGGGGACTTTTTCACAGCAGGCATTCCCGAAACGGCTGTGACGTCGTTCACGGGGGTGAGGTGTACGGAACCGTTTCGTACGCTCTCGGAGCGGGAGTAGGGTTCCAGTACGAAACGGTTCCGTACACCTGTGATCCAGGACTTGCGGAACCCGGCCCTCGCACCTTAGGAAGTGGTCATGTCTCCCGCGCCGAAGCCCGAACGCCGTGAAGCGATCTGCGAAGCGGTCTTCGAGCTGCTCGGCGAGGTCGGATACGACCGCATGTCGATGGATGCCGTGGCGGCGCGGGCCCGCGCCAGCAAGGCGACCATCTACCGGGGCTGGCCCAACAAGCCCGACCTGGTGATGGACGCCTTCGAGCACCGGTTCGGCGGCTCCTACGAGCCGCAGGACACCGGGACGCTGCGCGGCGACCTGATGGCGCTGCTCACCGCGGCGTGCGAGGTGGCGAACAGTCCCGACGGCGACGTCATGACCGGTCTGCTGACCGCGGCCACCCGCAACCCGGAGCTGGCCGAGACGTTCCGCCGCTGCGTCTACGAGGCGAAGCGCTCCGCGTACGACACCATCGTGCGACGCGCGGTGGACCGTGGCGAGCTGCCCGCCGGAGCCACCTCCGACCTGCTGCAAGAAGTCCTGCACGCGCTGGTGCTCAACCGGACCATGTGGCACGAGGGGCCGCTCGACGAGGCGTTCGCCACGCGGGTCGTCGACCGGGTGCTGCTGCCCGTCCTGCACCAGCCTGCCTGACCCGTATTCCTGCCTGTTGAAGGCCCGCCCGCCGACCGGGTGCGGTCGCGATCAACCATGCCTTGGGAGGCACAAGCTCATGTCGAACCAATCGGGGGACTCGGCCGTCGCGGTCAATCCCGGACGCGCGACCGGTGAGGCCACGGCCGACCCCAAGCGCTGGCTCGCCCTGTCGGTCATCGCTGTCGCGCAGCTCATGGTGGTCCTCGACGCCACCGTCGTGAACATCGCCCTGCCATCGGCGCAGGAGGCCCTGCACATCTCCACCGCCGACCGCCAATGGATCGTCACCGCGTACACCCTGGCCTTCGGCGGCCTGCTCCTCCTCGGCGGCAGGATCGCCGACTTCTTCGGCCGCCGCCGGACCTTCCTCATCGGCCTCCTCGGCTTCGCCGGCGCCTCCGCGCTCGGTGGCGCCGCGGTCAACGCCGAGACCCTCTACGCCGCCCGCGGCCTGCAGGGTGCCTTCGGCGCGCTGCTCGCGCCCGCCGCCCTGTCGCTGATCACGGTCACCTTCACCGAGGCGAAGGAGCGGGCCAAGGCGTTCGGCGTCTTCGGCGCGATCTCCGGCGGCGGCGCCGCCATCGGCCTCATCTCCGGCGGCCTGCTCACCCAGTACGCGAACTGGCGCTGGACCCTCCTCGTCAACATCCCGATCGCGATCATCGCCTTCGTGGCGGCGCTGCCGGTCGTGCGGGAGAGCAAGGCCACCGGCGACACGAAGTACGACATCCCAGGAGCGGTCCTCGCCACTCTCGGCCAGGTCGCGCTCGTGTACGGCTTCACGAAGGCCGCGACCGACGGCTGGAGCTCCGGCGTGACCATCGGCTGGCTCGTCGCCGCAGGCATCCTGCTCGCCGCGTTCGTCGTCTGGGAGTCCCGGGCGAAGCACCCGCTGCTGCCGCTGCGCGTCCTGTGGGACCGCAACCGCGGCACCTCGTTCGTCGTGTCGGTCCTGGTCGGCGCCGGCATGCTCGGCATGTTCCTGTTCATGACGTTCTACCTGCAGCAGACGATGGGCTACTCGGCCCTCAAGAGCGGCGTCGCCTACCTGCCGTTCTCCGCCGGCATCATCGTCGCCGCCACCCTCGCGGCGCGCTTCCTGCCCCGCGTCGGCCCGCGCGTGATCATGTCGATCGGCGGGGTCATGGGCACCGCCGCGATGATCTGGCTCACTCGTCTCGACCTGCACTCGGACTACGTGGTGGACATCCTGCCCGCGTTCATCGCGATGAGCGTCGGCATGGGCCTCGTCTTCGTCCCGCTGAGCAGCGTCGCCCTCACCGGCGTCGCCAACCACGACGCCGGCGTGGCGAGCGCCCTGGTCAACACCACCCAGCAGGTCGGCGGCTCCCTCGGGACCGCGCTGCTCAACACCATCTTCACCACCGCCGTCACCGGCTACCTCACCACCCACGGCGCGGAGCCGCTCCAGCAGGCCGAGGCGGCGATCCACGGGTACAACGTGGCCTTCACCGCCAGCGCGGTGCTCCTCGGCGTCGCCGCCCTGCTGGTGATCCTGTTCATCAGGCGCACCCCGGCCGATGTCAGCAGCGCCACCGACCAGGAGCAGATGCCCGTCCTGGTGCATTGACGTCGCATGTACGACAAGCCATGACCCATTGCCGGCACAACGCCCGGGCCCAAGCACCTCTCAGGTCGCCGGGGCCCGGGCGGGGTGCCGCGCCGTGCGGTCAGCCGGGCGGGCCGGTGCTCGGACGGGGTCCAGCGCGCCGGTTCAGCCGGGCGGGGCGGTGCTCTCGCGGACGATGAGGTCGGCCGGGACGAGGATCTGCTCGGCGGTCGGTTCGGTGCCGGCGCGGGCCTCCGCGATCGCCCGGGTGAGCGCGGCCGCGGCCGCCCGGCCCTTCGCGAGGACGTCCTGGCGCACGGTGGTCAGCCCCGGCCGCATCCGGGCGGCGAGCGGGCTGTCGTCGAACCCGACCACCGACAGGTCCTCGGGCACCCGCAGGCCCAGGTCGTGCGCGGCCTGGACGACGCCCTGGGCGATCGCGTCGGAGAAGCAGAGGATCGCGGTGGGGCGCGGGTCCTGCGCGAGGAGGACCTTGGCGCCGTCGTAGCCGTCCTCGGGCTGGCCGTGCGCGAGCCGCACGACCGGCGGGGTGATGCCGGCCGGGGTCAGCGCGTCGAGCCAGCCGAGGATGCGCTGCTGAGCGACATACCCGTCGATGACCACCGCGTCCTCGTCGACCGCGGCGCCCGGGATGACGGAGCCGGCCGGCAGCAGGCCGTGGGCGCCGCGCACGCCGCTGGTGACGAAGGCGACGCGGCGGTGGCCGAGGTCGACGAGGTGCTGGGCGGCGGCGCGGGCGCCGGGGCGGTCGGCGACGTTGACGCAGGGGATGCCGTCGGCGGGCACCTGGTCGATGAAGACGAGCGGGATCCTGCGCCGGATGAGCCAGTCCACGGCCGTGGACGCCGGGTCGCACGAGTAGACCATCGCGCCGTCCATGGCGACGTCCCTGGCGGGCACCACGTCCTCGCGGGCGGCGGCGGTCAGCAGCGTCAGGGCCAGGCCCGTCGGGGCCAGCTCCTCCGCGATCGCGCCGAGGAACGTGGTGGCCACCTCGTCGTTGAACGCATACCGCAACGACTCGGTCAGCAGGACGCCGACGGCACCGGTCGTGCCGCGGGCCAGGGCGCGGGCCGCGGGGTCGGGCCCCACGTAGCCGAGCTCCGAGGCGACCGCCAGGATCTTGTCGCGCAGGGTGGGGGAGAGCTGGTCCGGCCGGGAGAAGGCATTGGAGACGGTCATCCGGCTCACACCGACCTGGTCGGCGATCGTCTGCAAGGTGACCCTCGCCATGCGCACCTCCCGGCTGTCGTCGCGGGGCCCCGTCAGGGGGACCCGCCGACGATATCCTGCCTCAGTTCGCGGGGCTGCACGCGGCGGCCGGGGCGACCGCGTCGGCGGCCCGGTGCAGGGTCGCCGCGAGCGCCGCGCGGACCCGGCGCGACCTGTCCGCCCGGCCGCCGATGAGCGGGGCGGCGGGCGCGACCACGGGCGCCTGGGGCAGCGCGCTGCGGACCTCGTGGGCCATCGCGTTCTGGGACTCGATCATCGCGAACGGGAACACGGCCGACCTCCTCGGACCAGGCCTGCCCGGTACTGTACCGGTCCAGTGCCTATACCGGTACAGTACCGAGTGGCGCTGTACCGGTCAAGCGAATTCGGGTCGTCGGAGGCGGCGACGCACGTCACTTGCGGCGCGGGGTCGTCCTCCGGGAGGAGGGCTTGCGCTTCGCTGCCGCCGCCGACCGCCGGTGGAACAGCCACGCGGCGACGCCGGCGAGCGCCGCGACGCCCAGCACGTACCAGACCCAGGTGTACGACGTCCGCGGCGCCGGCGCCGGAGGTGGTGCCGCCGCGGCCGGGGGCGGCGCGCAGACGATGTCCTGCGGCACGCCGTCGGGAGCCACGTGCAGCACGCCCTGGCAGCGGCCGATCGCCGGCGTGCCCATCTCGGCCACGACCGTCCAGTCGCCGGCGGCGAGCGTGCCGGCGAATGTGAGCGCGTCACCGTTGCGGCGCAGGCCGGCGGGGCCCTCACGGCGCCCGTCGGCGGTCGTGGCCAGCAGCGTGATGCCGACGGCCTCGGTGACCGGATGGCCGTCCTGCCAGGTCGCCGTCACCCACACCGAGCCGCGGCCGTCGCCGTGCAGGGTGAGGATGACGCCGTCATGGGCGGCGGCCGGCTTCGCGGTGCCGAGCACCGTGCCGGAGGCGAGGGCCAGGGCCGCCGCCACGCAGGCCGCGGCCCGGCGCCACAAGGGCGCCGGGCCGCGATCGGTTGAGGACCGGTTCACGCGCGCTGCGGGATCCAGCTCTGGTACTTGGCGCCGCTCGGCTTCTGCAGGACGAGCAGCCGGCTGCCGAAGTACTGGTTGTTGCTGACGCCGACGACCAGGCCGCTCGCGGACTGCACCGAGACACCGAACTCCGTCTTGGTGAGCGTCCACTGCAAGGCCTTCGCGCAGTCGCCCTGGACCAGGGTCGCACCGGCGACGTCCTTGTCACCAGTGGTGGTGATGCAGGCGTTCGTCGCCTTCGAGCGGACCACGTACTTGCCGCCGGCCACCTGCTCCAGCTTCCACTGCTGGTTCGCCCCGCCGTGCTGGCGGTAGATGATGATCGGCGTGCCGGCCGCGCTGCGGGCGCCGAACACGTCGGCCACCCCACCGGTCAGGCTGTTGCCGAACACCATCCACGCGCCGGCCGTCGGCGCCGGAGCCGCCGCGGTGTGGACCTTCACGGTCGTCGTCCACGGGGTCAGGGTGCCGTTCTGCGCGAGCGAAATCCCGATCTGGTAGTCGGTGTCGGGGCGCATGCCGACGATCCGGACGTTGGTCGAGCCGACCTGGCCGATGGAGCGTCCATTGAGGACGACCGCGTAGCGGCTGCCGGCCGCGGCCGCGTCCCAGAACAGGCGCACCGAGTTGGCGGTGGTGTCACTGACCCGCAGCTCCTTGAGTCCCGTCGGCGGCTTCGTCGGAGTCGGAGTCGGCGACGCGGTCTTCGTGGGTGTCGGCGAGACCGACTTCGACGGCGAGGGCGACGCGGTCTTCGTGGGCGTCGGCGAGGCGGTCTTCGTCGGGGTGGGGGACGCCGTCGGCGACGGCGGGGGCGGCGTGGTGCCGCCGGGGCCCGCGATCAGGAACTGGTTGTTGGCCACGTTCCAGTTGTTCGCGAGGTAGCTGCCCGGGCTCGGGTTGGTGTTGTAGTAGTCGTCGTGGTTGCAGTCCATCCGGTTCTCACCGGCCTTGTCGGTGCAACCGGCCCGGACGGACGTCTTCAGGCCACCCGAGTCGTTGTAGCACATGATGTCGTACTCATCGAGGCAGTGCCCGGCCTTGCTGGAGTTCGGCGCGTTGTTGTTCACGGCGCCGAGGTTGTGCCCCAGCTCGTGCGCGGCGACGCTCGCCGTCCAGCAGCCGGAGTCGCTGCGGCCGTAGCCGGGGCCGCCGTTGCTGCGGTTGTTCACGCCCGGCTGGGTGTCGCCGTTGAAGGTGCCGATGCCGCAGTAGACCTTCGACTCACCGAAGATCATGTACTTGCGGTCGGTCCGGTTGTACCCGAGAGCCTTGAGCCCCTGGATCGTCGCGTCGAAGGTGGCGAGGCCACCCGCGGGCAGCTCGACCTCGCGGACGTCGACCTTGCAGTCGGCGGTCGTCACGAAGCGGACGTGCCGCTCGCCGCCGGTCTCCTTGGCGCTGGTGTTGTAGATCGCGTCGACGCCGGCGCTCCAGGTGCGGAAGCTCTCCAGGTACTGGTTGAACCGGCTCGCCGTGTTGGCGTCGCGCACGTACAGCACCTGCACGCGCTTGCCGGCCACGCCGTCGCCGTCGCACGCCACCCCGGAGGCGCCGATCGTGTAGCCCAGCGCGGTGTCGGCGCCGGCCTCCGGGACCAGAGCGAAACCGCCCTCGGAGGCGACTGAGCCGTCCTCGGCGGTGACCGTCTGCTCCAGCGGGGCGGCCGCCGTGTCCGTCTCGGGGACGACCTGCGTGGGGCCGGCCGCGGTGATCGGGGCGATCGTGCCCCGCACGGTCAGGCCGGACGGCGGGACGTCAGGGCCGTGGCTGCACTGGCCGCGCTCGGTGAGCTGGTACCCGCCGACGCACGGCTGGCCCTTCTTCGCCGGCGTCAGACCCGCGTACACCAGGCCGAGCTCAGGGTTGTCGGCCGGCACGCGACTGATCGCGGCCGGACCCTTCTCGTTGAACAGGTCGTCGATCGCACCTGGTCCGGCGATCGCCGCACCCGTGCCGACCACCGCGACCGCCACGGTCACAGCCACGCGGCGCAAGACTCGAGACACGCTCGGTTCCTCCGGAGGGGAAAAAGGGGGCGCGGCAGGGACGGGCACAGGGCAGAGGTACCCGTCCCCGCCGCGCGCGGGACGGCCGGCCTTCGAGGGTGGCAAGGCGGGTGAGTGCCGGTCCGTCCACGTGGGAACGGGCTGACCATAGCGATCCGTCAACGTGCCGTTCCAGCCCGAACGACCCAATTAAGGGACTCATAACCGAGACTTGTGGCAGTCCTACGTTGCCGCTTTGCCAGATGGCGTTTCACGTCCCGCGGTCCCGACCGGCGGCGAACAGGTAGGCGTCCTACCTGTTCACGGCGGGTGCGCGCCCGCTCCCTTTGGGTCGTGCGTTGTGTCGTCGGAGCAGCATGAAGTCGCCCGGATCAGCTCGATCGGAGGTCGGGAGGTGGGAGGCGGGCTCAGGCGGACTTGCCGCGGCGGCGGCGTTCGTTCGGCTCCCTGGAGAGGCGGCCGACGAGGCCGAACCGGCTCTGCGGCGGCTGCTCCTTCGGGGCCGGGTCGGCGTCGGCCATGACGATGACGACGCTGGCGCCGCCGAGCGTGGCGGACGTGCCGATGTTGACGGTGCCGTTGCCCTCGATCGCGACCCGCCGCACGATGTCCAGGCCCAGCCCGGTCGAGCCCTGGCCGCTCTCGCCGCGCTGCAGCGCCAGCTCCGGGTCCGGGATGCCGGGGCCGCCGTCCTCCACCCGCAGCACGACGTAGCCGTCGTCGCGCCGGGTGACCGCGACCTCGAAGGGCACGCCCTGGGGCGTGTACCGGATGACGTTGCCGATCAGCGCGTCCAGCGCGGCGGCGAGCTCGCTCTTCGCGACGTGGACCGGCGCCGGCCCCTCGGTGCCGATCGCCTTGCAGTCGCGCTCCTGGTCACCGGCGACCGCCGACCAGAACATCATCCGGTCCCGGACGACCTCGGCGACGTCGCAGCCCTGCTCGCCGGTCGACGCGGCGGCGCCGTCGCTGCGCTCGCCGCGGTCGGGGGTGGGGGAGTGCGCGTCGATCGGCTCCCGCATCGCGCGGATGAGCTTGTCGATCTCGACCTCGAGCGCGGCGATCGCGTCGCGGATCCGCTCGGCGTCCTGGCTGTCGTCGAGCGTCTCGGCGTCCAGCCGCAGCGCGGTCAGCGGCGTGCGCAGCCGGTGCGACAGGTCCGCGACCAGCTCGCGTTCGTTGGTCAGCAACGCCATGATGCGGTCGGCCATCACGTTGAGCGCGAAGCTCGCCTCGGCCAGCTCCCGCGGCCCCGACGGGTCGAGGCGCACGTCGAGGTACCCCTCGCTCAGCGCCCCCGCGGCGCCCGCGAGCTGGCGGGCCGACGCGGTGACCTTCGCGGCGAGGCGGTCGCCGACCCAGACGGAGGCGATGACGAGCCCCAGCGCGACGGCGGTCAGCGCCCACCAGGCGCCGCTCACCCCGTTGGACAGCTCGTCCTCGGGGATGAAGACCTCCACAACCGCCGTGCGGCCCGACCCGACGTCCACCGGCTCCAGGTAGGACACCCCGCCGGTGACGGTCGCCGTGACGGGGGCCGCCTGGTCGGCGGCGCGCGCGAGGTCCTTGGGGGCGGCGTGCCCCGTGCCGATCTCGAGGCCTTCCTCGCCCAGGTTGTGCACCGAGACGCGGCTGACCGCCGGGCCGCCGGTGCTGGCGATGGCCCGTTCGATCGCCAGGGGGTCGGTGGTCACGGTGAGGACCGCCACGACCACGGCGGTCTGGCGTTCGGCGTCGGCGAAGGCACGCTCGCGGGCGAGCTGCTGCACGACCAGCCCGAGGGGGATCAGGAACGCCAGGGCCACCATCGTGGTGACCGCGGCGCAGACGTAGGCGAGGGTCCGCCTCAGTCCGGCGCCGCGAACCTGAAGCCCACGCCCCGCACGGTGTGCAGGTATCTGGGCGCCGAGGCGCTCTCGCCAAGTTTCCGGCGTAGCCAGTACAGATGCACGTCGATCGTCTGGTCCTCGCCCACTGAGGGTTGCCGCCATACCTCCTCCAACAGCTCACGGCGTGAGACCACTCGTCCGGGACGGGCGGCGAGGTACGCCAGCAGGTCGAACTCTTTGCGGGTCAGCGTCAGCGGCTCACCGTGCAAGTGTGCCTGCCGTTGTCCGATGTCGACACGCAAGCCTCCCACCTCGATGGCGGTGGGTTCCTCGCGGCTCGCCCGTCCGGTGCGGCGCAGCACGGAGGTCATCCGGGCGTCGAGGTGGGCGGAGGTGAACGGTTTGATCATGTAGTCGTCGGCGCCGGCCTTGAGCAGCCGCACGATCTCCGCCTCGTCGTCGCGCGCGGTGGCGATGATGATCGGCGTGTCGGCGATGCCGCGCAGCATCCGCAGCGCGTCGGCGCCGTCGAGGTCGGGCAGCCCGAGGTCGAGCACCACCAGGTCCGGCGTCTCCGCGGCGAACCGCCGCAACGCCTCCAGCGCGGTGCCGACCGCGTGCACCGTGTGACCCCGGTCGGTCAACGAGCGCAGCAGGGCGCCCCGCACGACATGGTCGTCCTCAACCAGCAGCACCGTGGCCATGCGAAGAACATACGTCCTGGCGCAAGTGCCAGCTCCCGCGGTCGATGGACGAATCCGACATGTCCGGGTTTTTCGGTGGCGGTCATCCTCCGTTCGCCGGGACTTCCGTTCGTACGGGTACCTGTGGGTAACCGGGTGCCGTACAACTGCCGAGCATGACTGTCGATGCATTGACGCGCCGCGCCCTGCTGGTGACCGGCGGCGCGACCGCGGTCGCCGTGGTCACGGCCGCCGGCGCGCACGCCGCGACCCCGGTCTTCCTGCACGGCGTGGCCTCCGGCGACCCGCTGCCTGACGGCGTCCTGCTCTGGACCCGGGTGACCCCGACGCCGTCGGCCACCCCCGGCTCTGGTGCCGGGCCTTCGGTCGCGGTCACCTGGCAGATCGCCACCGACCCCGGGTTCGCCGACGTGGTCGCCGGCGGCACCGTTACCACCGGGCCCGAGCGCGACCACACCGTCAAGGTCGACGCCCGCGGCTGCTCGGCAAGCTGCTCGGCATCCCCTCGAACGGCTACGCGATCAACACGGACCAGTGGGACGGGTACAACGCCGACCGCGACGAGCTCGTGAACCACCTGCGGGCCAGCAACGTCCGCGACACCGTCTTCATCACCGGCGACATCCACACGTCGTGGGCCAGCGAGCTGGTCACGAGGTCCACGGTCGGCTCGCCGACCGCCGTCGAGTTCGTCGTGCCGTCCGTGACGAGCGACAACGTCAACGACTTCCTCGGCGTCCCGCCCGGCTTCGTCGGCCCGGTCGCCGCGTCGCTGGTGCAGGCGGCCAACGGGCACGTGAAGTGGGCCGAGCTGGAAGGGCACGGCTACGGCGTGCTGGAGATCCGCCCCGACGCGTGCCGGATGGAGTGGTTCCACGTCCGGGAGCGCACCGACCGCGACACCACCGCCCGCCGGGTCAAGGCCTACGCGGTGCGCAGCGGCGTGTCACGGCTGGTCGTCCAGTAGCCGCCCGATCACCTGCAACGCCTGCTCGACGTCCGGTTCGCCGTCGGCGATCGCGTCCGCGTAGAGGAAGCTCTCGCCGATGCGGACCAGGACGAAGGCCAGGGTCCGCGCGTCCATCCTGGGGGTGAACGCGCCGGCCGCGATCTCCTCCTGCAGGAGGCCCTCCAGGTGCGCGCGGACCCCCGGCTGGACGACACCGTGCTTCGACGTGAGGATGCGTAGCGCCGCCTCGGGCTCGGCGGCGAGGAAGTGCCGCAGGCTCGGCTGCTCGATGACGCCGGCAAGGAAGTTGCCGATCACCGCGACGATCCGGTCGGCGCCGCGGCGGCCCTCGGCGTGCTTCACGGCCCGCTGGAGGCTGCGCTGGGTGAGCTGCCACAGCACCGCGCCGAGCAGCTGGTCGCGGCCGCCGGCGCGCCGGTACAGCGTGGCGCGGCCCATGCCCAGCTCGGCCGCGAGCGAGCGCATGTCGACCCGGCGCTGCTCTAGGAACCGCCGCATGGCCGCATCGAAGATCTCGTCGGGCGGCATGCCAGGCAGGTTACACGCCTTGAGACAGATCCTGAACTGTCTCAGCGGGCGCCTCGTCGGCGATGTCGGACGGGTCGGTGTTCGCCCCGCAGAGCACCACCGCCACCCGCCCCGCGTCGTCGAGCCGCCCGAGCCCCGCGTAGGCGGCGGCCGCGCCGAGCTCGACCACGATCCGGTGCTCCGCCCACAGGCGTTTGCGGGCCCGGACGATCGCCTCGTCGTCCACAAGCACGCTCCGCACCCCGTGCCGGACGGCCGAATCGAGCGCGATCGCCCCCACGCGCCGCGCACCGAGCGAGTCCGCGGCGACGCTGTCCACGACCACGTCCACGGGACGACCGGCGGCGAGGGCCGCGTGCAAGGTCGGTGCACCGGCCGGCTCGACGGCGACGACCCGCGCCCGGTCACCGACCGCCGCCGCGACGCCACCGACGAGCCCCCCGCCGCCGGTGGCGACCAGGACGGTGTCGACCTCGGGCAGCTCGAGCGCGAGCGTGCCCTGCCCGGCGACGATCTCCGGCTGGTCGTACGCGTGCACGAACAGCGCCCCGGTCTCCGCCACCCGGATCGTCGAGGCCGCGTAGGCCTCCGCGTACTCCCGCCCGTGCTGGTGCACGACGGCGCCGAGCTGCCGCAGCTTGCGGACCTTCACCGCCGGCGCGACCGCCGGCACGAACACCTCCGCCGGGATGCCGAGCCGCGCCGCCGCGAACGCCACCGCCAGCCCCGCGTTGCCCCCCGACGCCGCGACGACCCCCGCGGCCGGCAGCTCACCGTCCTCCCGCGCGGCGAGGATCCGGTTGAACGCACCGCGGGCCTTGAACGAGCCGCTGTGCTGCAGGAGCTCCAGCTTGAACCACAACCCGGGCGCCACCTCGACCGACGGGGTGCGCCGCACGTGCCCTTCGATCCGCCGCGCCGCCGCCTCCACCGCGTCCCTGTCGACCATGCGCCCACCCTACGTCCACGCCACCCGCACCTCCTGTCGATCCGCCGCCCACCACCACCCCCGGGTCCGGCGGCGCGGCCTTTCCGGGTCTGGTGGTGAGACGGCGTCCGACACCACCGATGCAGACGTTGATCAATGCCCGGATTTGTGGCTTTGTTCGGTACGTGTCGGTGCGGGTCAGAGGCCGGCTGGGCGGCCGCCGCGGCCCTCGCCGGAAGCGAACCTGGCGGCGCCGCTCGTGGCACCCGCGTGGAGCGAGGCGACGCCGAGGCGGTGCTCGATCGCGAGGGCGTCCTCGATGGGGCGGCCCAGCGAGTCGTACACCGAACGGCGGTCATTGCGCAGGCACTCCTGCGGCAGGTCGGCGAGCGTCGCGGCCAGGGCCTCCGCCGCGCGTCTGGCCTCGCCCGGCGGCACGACGCGGTCCGCGAGGCCGATGCGGTGCGCTTCCGCCGCGTCGACGGGCCGGCCGGTCAGGATCAGGTCGAGGGCGCGGCCGACCCCGATCAGCTGCGGCAGCCGGACCGTTCCGCCGTCGATCAGCGGCACGCCCCAGCGCCTGCAGTACACGCCGAACGTCGCCGTCTCCTCGACGACCCGCAGGTCGCACCAGATCGCCAGCTCCAGTCCGCCCGCGACGGCGTGCCCGGCGACCGCCGCGATCACTGGCTTGGTGAGCCGCATCCGGGTCGGGCCGAGCGGGCCGTCGCCGTCGGGCTCGACGCGGTTGCCGGTGCCCGCCGCGACGGCCTTCAGGTCGGCACCGGAGCAGAACGTGCCGCCGGCGCCCCACAGTACGGCGACCGCGGCGGTGTCGTCGGCGTCGAACTCGCGGAACGCCGCCGCGAGCCGCTCCGCCGTGTCCCGGTCGACGGCGTTGCGGGTCTCCGGCCGGTCCAGCACGACCGTCCACACGGGTCCGGACCGTTCGATGCGCACACTCATACCGGCCAGTGTCGCCGGAACGGACGACGGCCGCGCCCGGACCCCGTTCCCGGGTCGGACGCGGCCGTGCAAGGCCCGTGCAGCGAGCACGCTCAGCGGCGCCGCCGGCGGTAGCTTCCGTAGCGGGTGTGCCAGGTGCCCGCGCCGGCGAGGTGCAGAGCGACGCACAGGAACCCGGCCAGGCTCAGGGTCCCCACGTCGAGCACCGGCCCGGCGTCGGCCCCGAACAGGTCCATCAGCAGCGCGACAGCGAACAGGATCGCGGCGATCACAGCGAACACAACGGCCTCCTTCGTAGTGATCGCTGAGTACCCAACGCCCGCGAAACCTAATCGACGCCGTCGATGCCGAGCAGGTCGGCGAGGGCGACCCGGCCGTCCGGGGTGACCCGCACGGCCCGTCCCGACCCGATCCGCGCGACCCAGCCGCGGGCCAGGAAGCGTTCGCACAGCCGTGCCCCGGCGACCCCGGCGAGGTGCGGGCGCCGCTCCGTCCAGTCGAGGCAGGCGCGGGCCACCGGCCGCTTGCCGCCGTCGAGCCGCAGGCCCTGGCCGGCCATCCAGCGCAGGCCCGCCTCCGTCAGCGCGAAACCTCCCGACTGGTCCAGCAGCCCCCGCGCCGTCAGCGCGTCCGTGACCGCGACGCCGAGCCGCCCGGCGAGGTGGTCGTAGCAGGTCCGCCCGCGTGCGAGCGCCGCCGACGCCGTCGCCGCGCGCAGCCCGGTGGGCCGCGTCGCGTCCGGCGCCAGCCGTGCCGACATGTCCTCCAGCAGTGTGGCGACGGAGGCGTCGGCGAGCCGGACGTACCGGTGCCGCCCCTGCCGCTCCTCGGCCAGCAGCCCGCCGGCCGTCAGCCGGTGCAGGTGCTCGGTCGCGGTGGACCGCGCGACCCCGGCGTGCCGGGCCAGCTCGCCGGCGGTCCACGCCCGGCCGTCGAGCAGCGCCAGGCACATCGCGGCCCGGGTCTCGTCGGCGAGGAGCGCGGCCAGCTGCGCGAGCGAGGACGGTGCGGTCATACCTCCGATTGTCCGCGCTGGTCAGTTCGTCCCGGGCCGAACGGTCGCGGTCCTACCGTCGGACCATGCAGACGATCGACGACCCGGGCGCCGCCCTCGCCGTGCTCCACGACCCGGCGTTCGTGGTCCCGCCGGTGCCCGCCGCCACCCACGGCATCGCCTGGCTGCGATCCGCCGTCGGCCGGTTCAGTGACGGCGACGCGTACACCCGCCGCCGTGCCCTCAGCGAGTCCCTGCTGTCCACAGTGGATCCAGCGGCGCTCCGGGACGCCGCCGCGTCATCCCCGCACCTTCACCCCGTGCAACTCCTGTGCACCGCCCTCGGCCTGCCCTCCTCCTCACGGACGACCCTCGCCACGGTCCGCGTCGTCGCTGCCGCGTACCACCCAGGCACCGGCGACGAGCCCGCCGCCGACGAGGCGGTGCGCGCGCTGGTGGACCTGTGCGGCGGTACACCGGACGAGACCACCGCCGCGCGGATCGGCCTGCTGGTCCAGGCCTGCGACGCGACGGCCGCCCTGATCGCCCGGGCCCGCGCCACGAGCCTGGAAGCGGCGCTCCGCGACACCCCACCGGTCCCGGCCACCAAGCGCATGGCCACCCGGCCGGCCACCCTCACAGCCCGCCACCCCGACCCGGCCGACTCCTCCGGCACCCGCGCCGAACCGGGCAACCGGACGGCCGCCGCCGAACCGGCCGACCGCGCCCGCCCCGAGGCCCGCGTCGAGCCGGGTGGCCGTCCTGGAGCCCGCGTCGGGCTGGAGGGTTGTCCCGAGGGTCACGTCGGGCTGGAGGGTTGTCCCGAGGGGCACGTCGGGCCGGGCAGCCGGACGGCCGTCGCCGAACCGGCCGACCGTGACCGTCCCGAGGTCCGCGTCGAGCCGGGTGGCCGCCTTGGAGCCCGCGTCGGGCTGGAGGGCCGTCCCGAGGGTCACGTCGGGCCGGGCAGCCGGACGGCCGCCGCCGAACCGGCCGACCGTGATCGCCCCGAGGTCCGCGTCGAGCCGGGTGGCCGCCTTGGAGCCCGCGTCGGGCTGGACGGTCGTCCCGAGGGTCACGTCGGGCTGGGCGACCGTTTCGAAGTCCGCGTCGGTCCGGACGGGCGTCCCGGAGTCCACGTTGCGCCGGGCGAGCGTTCCGGAGTCCACGTTGCGCCGGGCGAGCGTTCCGGGACCCGGGACGAGGCGGGCCGCATCCGGGTCGAGGCGGGCGAGGTGGTGCGCGTCAGTCTTCGCGGCATTCCGTTCGGTGCGGGTCCGCGGCGTTGTCCGGGCCGTGCCCACGCGATCGCGATCGCCGAGGGGGCCCTCAGCGCGGCGGCGTCGGAGCATCCAGGAGGTGGGCGGTGAGCGACTTCCGGTCCCTGCACCGTTCGGGTGCGCCGCTCGTCCTGCCGAACGCCTGGGACGTCGCGTCGGCCAGGATGCTGGTGCGGGCGGGGTTCGTGGCGGTCGGGACGACGAGCCTCGGGGTCGCCGCGGCGAACGGCGTGCCCGACGGGGAAGGTGCCACCGACGCGGACGCGCTGCGGCTCGTCCGGAGGATCACCGGGCTGCCCTGCCACGTGACGGTCGACATCGAACGTGGCTCGGTGGGCCTGGCGGTCGCGGTCGCCGCCGCGGGGGCCGCCGGGGTCAACGTCGAGGACGCGATGGGGCCGGTCGAGACGCAGGTGCGCCTCATCAGGGCGGTGAAGCGGGAGGTGCCCGGGCTGTTCGTCAACGCGCGCACCGACACGCACTGGCAGCGGGCCGGTGACCTGGGCGAGGCGGTGCGACGGGTGCGGGCCTACGCGGACGCCGGAGCCGACGGGGTGTTCGTCCCGAGGCTGCGGGAACCGAGCGACATCGATGCCGTCGTCCGTGCGGTGGACGTGCCGGTCAACGTCCTGCACGACCCTTGCGGGCCCACCCTCGCGGAGCTGACGGCGCTGGGCGTGCGGCGGGTGAGCACCGGGTCGCTGCTGTTCCGGGCGGCGCTCGCCGCGACCGTGGAGGCCGCCCGCGCGGTCCGCGCCGGCACCCCGGTGCGCACCGCAGGCCTGCCGACGTACGCGGACATCGCCGCCACGGGCTGACAACGCCAGCCCGCGCCAAAGCAGGGCCAGGCCGCCCCCAAGGGGCGGCAAGGACCAGAAAAGCGTCAGGTGGCCAGCGGCGCCGAGGACTCGCGGTGCACCAGGGTGGCGGCGGCCGGCTCCACGCGGGGCGTCCGCGCCCGGTCCTCCAGCGCCAGGGTCATCGCCCGCGCCCCCATCTCCGTCAGCGGCAGCCGGACCGTGGTCAGCGCCGGCGTCACGTCCCGGGCGATCGGCATGTCGTCGAACCCGACCACGCTCATCTGCGACGGCACCGCGATCCCACGCTCGCGCAGCACGCTGAGCGTGCCGACGGCCATGGAGTCGTTCAGGGCGACGATCGCCGTCAGGTCGGGGGCGTCGTCCAGCAGCCGGCGGGTGGCGTCGGCGCCGCTGTCGCGGTCGAAGTCGGCGAAGACGATCCGGCGCGGCGGCAGCGTCCGCCCGTACTGCTTGGCCGCCCGGCGCAGCCCCGCGAGCCGGTCGGTGGTCGTGGTCAGCACCTTCGGGCCGGCGATGACCCCGACCTTGCGGTGCCCGCCGCCGAACACCTCCACCCCGGCGAGGTGCCCGCCGTCGGCGTTGGCGGGCATGACGGCGTCGCCGGGCAGCTCGTGCCGGCCGATGACGCTGACCCTGCCGCCGGTACGGGTGTAGGCGGCGAGCTTGCCGGTCAGCGCCTTCGTGAACGCCGGGTCGTGGTAGCCGGAGCCGGCCAGGATGATCGCGGCGACCTGCTGGGCCCGCAGCAGCTCCACGTACTCCAGCTCGCGCGACGGGTCGCGGTAGCTGTTGCAGATGATGACGAGCCGCCCGTTCGCCGTGGCGACCTGTTGCAGCCCCCGGGTGATCTCGGCGAAGTACGGGTCGGAGACGTCGTGCACGATCACGCCGACCGCGGTCCGCTGCGCGCGGGCGAGGAACTGCGCGTGCGCGTTCGGCACGTACTGCAGCTCGTCCACGGCGCGCAGCACCCGCTCGCGCAGCTCGTCGGTGACGAGCTTCGTGCTGCCGCTGATGATCCGCGAGGCGGTCGCGGGAGACACCCCGGCACGGCGGGCCACGTCGGCGAGCGTCGCCATCATCCGCCCCCTTCCATTGACTCGTTCGCAGCATACGGGTTAGCGTCGACATCACCAGAGGAAAGCGTTTTCCTGGAGGATCGAAGATGGACCAGCTGCCCGGTGCGGTCGGAATCTCCCGGCTGTCCGTCTACGACTCGCTCGCCCCCGACGGGCTGCTCGGCGGGACGCCGCACATGCACCTCACCTGCTCGGAGGGGTACGTGGTGACCGCCGGCGAAGGGCTCGTGCAGACGCTGTCCAGCGGCGGCTACCGCGAGACGCGACTCGAGCCCGGCACCGTCGCCTGGTTCCCGCCCGGCACGATCCACCGCCTCGTCAACCAGGGCGGCCTGCAGATCGTCGTGGTGATGCAGAACAGCGGCCTGCCCGAGGCCGGCGACGCGGTCCTGACGTTCCCGCCGGACGTCCTCGCCGACCCTGACGCCTACGCGGAGGCCGCGCGGCTGCCCGAGGGCGGCGTGCCGGGCACCGACCTGAGCGCCGCCTTCCGCCGCCGCGACCTGGCCGTCACCGGCTTCCTCATGCTGCGCGACAAGGGCCCCGACGCGCTCGGCGAGTTCCACGCGGCCGCCGCCCGGCTGATCGCCCCGAAGCTGCCCGCCTGGCGCGAGAAGTGGGAGCGCGGCGCGCTCCAGGCCGCGCTGGAGACGGGGAGGCAGATCGACGCGCTCGCCGCCGGCGACGCGAGTCACCTCGGCCACGGCGGCATCAGCGTGCTGCCGCAGCCGAGCGAACACGGCCGGCACGGCATGTGCGGCCTGCTCGACACCTACCACGCCACCGCCGCCTGAGGAGTCCTGTGTCCCGCATCCCGATCGGTATCGTGCTCAACGGCGTCACCGGCCGCATGGGGTACCGCCAGCATCTGGTCCGCTCGCTGCTCGCGATCCGCGAAGAGGGTGGCCTGCCGTCCCGCGACGGCTCGCTGATCTGGCCGGAGCTCGTCCTGGTCGGCCGCAACGCCGACAAGCTGGAGCAGCTGGCCCAGCGGCACGGCCTGACCGAGTGGACGACCGACCTCGACGCCGCGCTGGCCCGCCCCGACGTGCAGATCTACTTCGACGCGCAGGTGACCCAGCAGCGGGAGAAGGCGATCCGCGCCGCCATCGACGCCGGCAAGCACGTCTACACCGAGAAGCCCCTGGCGGAGGACACCGACGCCGCCGTCGCGCTGTGCCGCGCCGCGCGGTCCGCCGGCATCAAGCACGGCGTCGTGCAGGACAAGCTGTTCCTGCCGGGCCTGCGCAAGCTGAAGCGCCTCATCGACGGCGGCTTCTTCGGCCGGATCCTGTCGGTGCGCGGCGAGTTCGGCTACTGGGTCTTCGAGGGCGACTGGCAGGCCGCGCAGCGCCCGTCGTGGAACTACCGCGCCGCCGACGGCGGGGGCATCGTGGTGGACATGTTCCCGCACTGGCAGTACGTGCTGGAGCAGCTCTTCGCCCCGATCCGCTCGGTGCAGGCGACCATCGCAACCCACATCCCGACCCGGGTGGACGAGCTCGGCCAGGAGTATGAGGCGACCGCCGACGACGCCGCCTACGGCACGTTCGAGCTGGAGGGCGGCATCGTCGCGCAGATCAACTCCTCGTGGGCGGTCCGCGTCCGCCGCGACGAGCTGGTCGAGTTCCAGGTCGACGGCACGCACGGCAGTGCCGTCGCGGGGCTGCGCGAGTGCCACGTCCAGCACCGCGGCACCACCCCGAAGCCGGTGTGGAACCCGGACCTGCCGGTCACCGAGCCGTTCCGCGCGCAGTGGCAGTCCGTGCCGGACAACGAGCCGTTCGACAACGGCTTCAAGGCGCAGTGGGAGCTGTTCCTGCGGCACGTCGTCGACGGTCCGGAGCACGGCGCGGCGTTCCCGTGGGACTTCGCCGCCGGCGCCCGCGGCGTCCAGCTCGCCGAGCTCGGCCTCCAGTCCGCCCGCGAGGGCCGCCGCCTCGACATCCCGGCCCTCGACCTGTGAACACCCGGCAGCTCGAACGGTTCTCGCTGAACCAGGCCACCACCAAGCGCTGGCCTGTCGACGAGACGATCGCCGGCTGCGTCAAGCAGGGCGTGACGCAGATCGGGCTGTGGCGCGACCAGGTGGACACGTTCGGCCTCGAACGGACCGCCGCCCTGGTCCGCGCCGCCGGCATGCGCGTCACGACCCTGTGCCGCGGCGGCTTCTTCACCACGCCGGGCTGGTTCGACGACAACCGCCGCGCGATCGACGAGGCCGCGACCCTCGGCGCGCCGGTGCTGGTCCTGGTCAGCGGCGGTCTTCCCGACGGCAGCCGCGATCTGGACGCGGCCCGCCGGAGCGTCGGTGACGCGATCGGTGAGCTGGTCCCGCATGCGATCGCGGCAGGTGTACGACTGGCGATCGAGCCGCTGCACCCGATGTTCGCCTCGGACCGGTGCGTCGTGTCCACCCTGTCGAACGCCCTGGACCTCGCGTCGCCGTTCCCCGCCGCGGCGGTGGGGGTGGCCGTCGACACCTACCACCTGTGGTGGGACGACCAGGTCTGGACCCAGCTGGCCAGGGCCGGCGCCGAGTCGCGCATCGCGTGTTTCCAGGTCGCCGACTGGATCACGCCGCTGCCGGAGGGCGTGCTGCTCGGCCGCGGCCTGCCGGGCACCGGTTGCGTGGAGCTGCGCCGGTTCCGCGAGGCGGTGGACGCCACCGGGTACACCGGCCCGATCGAGGTCGAGGTCTTCCACGACACCGTGTGGTCGCGCCCCGGCGCCGACGTGCTGGCCGAGTCGATCGAGGGTTACGTCACGCACGTCCTGTGACCACCCGCGCGGGGCGGCGTCCGGGTCCTCCCGGCGTCGCCCCGGCCGTGTGCCGGCTCCCGGGCCGTGTGCCGGCTCCCGGGCCGTGTGCCGGCTCCCGGGCCGTGTGCCGGCTCCCGGGCCGTGTGCCGGCTCCCGGGCCGTGTGCCGCCCGGGCCGGGTCAGCCCCGGTTGCCCTCGGCGGCCGGCGGGTCCGAGACCGGGTCGGAGGTCGGCGGCGTGGTGGTGGGCGGCGTCGTCGGCGGCGTGGTGGTCGGGTCGGTCGTCGGGTCCGGCGTCGGCGTCGTCACCGTCGTCGTGGGCACGGCGGTCGACGTGGCCGACACGACCCCGGACGCGGTCGGGGGCACCAGCGGGCCGTTGGTCGGGTTGCCCCCGCCGCCCGTGGCGCCCGGGTTGGGCCGCTGCACGGCGGTCACCTGCGGGTTCGGCGCCGGCGACAGGTTGGTGCCGACCTGGTCGCCGGTTGTGCTGCCGCGGTGCGTGCCAGAGTCGGACTTGCCGCCCATCATGTCGGTCGTGGTCTCCGCGGCGGCGAAGACGAGCGCCAGCGCCATCGGCACCGCGATCGCCATCGACGTCACCCGGCGGCGCGACATCTGGGTCGTGCCCCGCAGCCAGCGCTTCTGCGTCGGCAGCGGCGCGACGTCGAGGTCGTCCACGGCGAGGCCGAGCAGCAGCTGCCGCGCGTCGGGCCGGTCCAGCGGGTCGCGGCTGAGAGCGGCCGCGACGAGGTCCCGCACCGGGTCGGGGATGCCGTTGAGGTCGGGCTCGCCCTCGAGGATCTTCCAGGCCCGGGCCGCGGCCTCTTCGCCACCGTACGGGTGGCGCCCCGTCGCCGCGAACGCGACCAGGCAGCCCCAGCCGAAGATGTCCATGGCGGCCGAGGGCTCCTCGGCGCGCAGCTGCTCGGGGGAGGCCCAGCCGAGGCTGCCGACGATGTTGCCGGTGCCGGTGATGTCGCTCGCGGCGTCCATCGCGCGGGCGATGCCGAAGTCGATGATCCGGACACCACCGAGCGTGACCATGAGGTTGCTCGGCTTCAGGTCGCGGTGGACCAGGCCGACGTTGTGGATCGCGGCGAGCGCGGCCGCGACGCCGAGCGCCACGCTGTGCAGCATCGCCGGGTCGAGCGGGCCGTCGTCGGCGACGAGCCGCGACAGCGGGATGCCCTCGAGATACTCGGTGACCAGGTACGGCCGGTCCTCGTGCATGCCGGAGTCGAGCACGCGGGCGGTGCAGAAGCCGGGGACCCGCTGGGCGGCCCGGACCTCGCCGGCGAACCGCACCCGGAACCTCGGGTCGCGCGCGAGGTGCGCGTGCACCAGCTTCACCGCGACGCGGGAGCCGTCGGAGGACTGCGCCAGGTAGACGGTGCCCATGCCACCGACGCCCAGCTGACCGATCAGCCGGTAGTCGTCGATGCGGATCGGGTCGTTGGCCGTGAGGTCGCCGATGGTGGCACGGCGTGCCGGGGCGGCCGAGCGCAGCGGCAGGTCCGGCGTGCCGGACTCACCGGCGCCGTCGTGCGTGCCAGCCTCGGTCATCGGGGTCCTTCCAGCCACTCGGCACAGGTTCCATGCAGTCTGGTCCGTCCACCGCGAGATGAAAAGACCACCCTGGATGCAACCCTCGTGCCCGTTCGGGCAGATTTCGCCCATGCGGCATCCGCGCATGGTGCCTCGACATTAGTCGAGATCCGCGCGGACGTCCGCGCCGGAGGTCACACCTTCGACCCCCAGCGTTCAACGAATGACGCCCGATGAGATGACGCGGCCCGCGCTGAGATCAGCGTGGTCGCTCCAGGTGAGCGATCATTCCACGCAGCGCAGTCGTGACCACCGCGAGCTGGGCCGGCTCCAGGTACGACAGGGCGAACACCTCCGCGCTCTGCGACTCCGGCAGCAGCTCGCGGATGAGGCGCTGGCCCTTGCGGGTCAGCTGCAGCACCACGAGCCTGCCGTCGTCGGGATGCGGGCTGCGGCGCACCAGCCCACGACCGGACAGCGTGTCGACGACGCCGGTCAGCGTCGCCTTGGAGATGCCCGCCTGCTCCGCGACGTGCCTGGTCTCCATCCTGCGCGCGGCCCACACGGTGCGCAGGACCACGAACCCCGTCCACGTCAGCTGCCGCGGACGCAGCACCACCTGCTCGACGTGCTGCCTGACGGCGTTGGCCGCCCGGTGCAGGTGCAGCACGGTCTCCGTCGCCGTCGAGTCAGCGGCGACGTCCTGCGTAGCGGTCACCTCTCGTCACGCAACCGCTCATGTCTCGACACGACACCTCGCATGCCCATGTGGGCGGCCCCCCTCCGGTCCCCATAGAACACACAGAATATCGAAAACATAGCGGTTCCGTTGCCCCGCCATCACCCACAGCAATTCCATGAACGCGAAACGTAGACCGTCTTCGTGCTGTTTGCCCGCTTTGTCGCCACAATTTATCGGCTATCAGATGAATTGAAACTTCTGAAGTGCCCGACTGTACCGATCCAGGCGTCCATCGACGACACTGGAACCATGCGGGTCGCACTGCTGGCCGTCACGACGCTGCTCGGCCTGACCGTGGGCGGCGGGGCGGCCGCGTGCGGCGGGCCCGCCGGGCCTACGCAGCAGCACCAGGCCGCCTCGCCGTGGCAGCGCCTGCCGGACGCGCCGTCGGAGCGCACCGAGGTCGCCGCCGCCGTCACCGGCGCGAAGATCGTGGTCGCCGGCGGGTATCAGCGCGACGGCGGCAGCGTCAGCACCGTCGAGATCTACGACACCGTCGCCCGCGCCTGGACGACCGGCCCGCCGCTGCCGCTCGCCGTCAACCACGCGATGGCCGCCGCGGCCGGAGAGGCCGTCTACGTGTTCGGCGGGTTCCTCGCCGACGGCACCCCGAGCGCCGCGGCGTTCCGCCTGCCCGCCGGCGCGCAGCGCTGGGAGTCGGTCGCGGACCTGCCGGAGGCGCGCGGCGCCGGCGCCGGTGCCGCGCTGGGCACGTCGATCTTCGTGGCCGGCGGGATCGGCCCCGGCAAGGACCTCCTGGCCGCGTCGATGCTCGTGTACGACACCGTGGCCGACCGGTGGCGCTCCGCACCTGGACCGCCCACACCGCGTGAGCACCTCGGCGGCGCGGCCGCGGGTGGCCGGTTCTACACCGTCGGCGGCCGCGTCGGCGGGAAGCTCCTGGCGGCCGTCGAGTCGTTCGACCCGGCCACCGGCGCGTGGACGAAGCGCCCCGACCTGCCGACCGCGCGCGGCGGCCTGGCCGCGACCGGCACCTGCCACGGCTGGGTCATCGCCGCCGGCGGCGAGGGCAAGGAGACGTTTCCGCAGGTCGAGCTCTACGACCCGGCCGCCGACCGGTGGCGCGCCCTGCCGCCGATGCCCAACCCGCGGCACGGCCTGGCGGTGGTGACCGTCGGCAGCACGCTGCTCACGCTGCCGGGTGGCCCGAAGCCGGGCCTCTTCGTCGCCGCCACCACCGAGTCCCTCGACCTGGACCCCTGCTGACCGCGCTCCTGTCGGCGCCGACGGGCCTCGCCGCGGCCGGAGGCTGATCGGTCCTGGTCGCGGGCGTTGCCGATCAGTCCTGGTCGCGGTGGCCGCGCCGCAGCAGCCGGTTGCGCTGCCAGATCAGGAACGCGAACAACGCGATCAGCAGCATGATCACGCACAGGAACTTGGCCATCGCGACAGCGTACGGCGGCCCCCACCCTCACCCTGCCTCCGGCTCCCTGCTTCCGGCCACCGTCCTTCGGCCTGCGTCCTTGGCGCCGGTGTGCGTCCCCGCTCGGGCAGGGGCGATTCAGCGTCCGTGGCCGGCCAGATTCCCGGCCCGGGTGGTGTCCTGACCCCTGCGCCCGGCCAGGTGGGCGAACGTGACCGCGTCCTCGACGGCGGCGCCGCCCGGGTCGTTGTTGAAGTAGACGTACGAGTCCGCGCAGGAGTCCGCCAGGCGGCCGGCCCAGGTGTCGAGGGCGGACCGGCCGTACCGTGGCCACGGCGCCGCGCGGCCCTCGTGCAGCCGCAGGTAGCACCAGCCGCCGGTCGACCACAGCGGGGTCACCGGCCGGCTGTGGCGGTCCGCCCAGCACAGCGCCGCCCCGCGGGTGTCGAGGACCTGCCGCACCTCGTCCACCCACCAGGTCTCGTGCCGCGGCTCGACCGCGACCCGCACGCCGGCCGGGAACGCGGCCAGCGTCGCGTCCAGCGCCGCCACGTCGAGCTTCATCGTCGGCGGCAGCTGCAGGAGCACCGGCCCGAGCTTGCCGCCGAGTCCGCGGGCCCGGTCCATGAGCCGCTGCACCGGCTCCTGCGGGTCGCGCAGCCGGCGTACGTGCGTCAGGTACCGGCTGGCCTTCACCGCCACCACGAAGTCGTCCGGTGTCCGCTCCCGCCACGCCTCGAACGTCGACCGCTCGGGCAGCCGGTAGAACGCGTTGTTGACCTCCACCGTGCCGAACGCGGTCGCGTAGTGCTCCAGCCAGCACCGTTGCGGCAGGCCGGCCGGGTACAAGCGGCCCTTCCAGTCGCGGTACTGCCAGCCCGACGTGCCGATGCGCATCATGCCGACCGGTTACCCAGAAACCCGGGGCACTGTCGCCTACGTGTACGTACGTCGGTCGCCCGGCCGACTACGTATGTCGCCCGGAGGCGTTTAGGTAAGTGTTACCGATGTCGCGCGGGCCTTACCGCGCGAGGATGGTGTCACAACGATCCAGAGGAGCCCGCAGTGAACGTCCACCCGATCCTTCTCACCGAGCTCGTCCGCCAGCGCCAGCTGCACATGCTCGACGAGGCCAAACACTGGTCAAGCCGAGTGAAGCTCCGCCGCAGAGCGGACCGCTCCGGCACCGCGGCCTGACCGGCCCGCACCGGCGTAACCCAGCAGCCCCGGACCTCGCGTCCCGGCCACCCAATCCCTCCGGGTGGCGCGGACGTCGACCGGTCCGGGGCTGCCGTGCGTCCACCCCTCGGCGGCGGACCTGAGCAATGAACTTCTTCCTCACGCGTAGCAGGTGACTACGTGCGTCCGGCCCGGCTAGGTATCGCGGCGGCGCCCAAGATACGTAACAGGTACAGATGGAAACGGCTCCTTACACGACCAGGATGGAGACATCACCGAGCCAAGGAGACGGCCATGATGCACCCAGTGTTCCTCTTCGTCCAGGTCCAGCACCGTCAGGAGAGCCTGCTCGGCCTGGGCCGGCGCCGGCGGCCGGCCGGTGGGGACGACCGGCCATGGTGGCGCAGGTCGCGCGCGTCACAGCCGACGCACAAGCTGCCCGCCGGTAGGCTGGTTGCGTGCGGGCCAGCCGTAGCGGAGTGAGCCAGGTGATGGTCGGCCGCGACGACGAGCTGCGCAGGTTGCGCCGGCTTCTCGACGGGTCCGAGCCTTCCATCGCCATGCTCGGCGGCGAGCCGGGCATCGGCAAGAGCCGTCTGGTGCAGGAGCTGATCACGGGGTTGCCCGAGACGGTGCCGGTGCTCGACGGGCAGGCCGATCCCGGCACGCTCAGCCGGCCGTTCGAGGTGCTGCTCGGCGCGATCGACAGCGGCCACCGCGCGGCCGGGCTCGACCCGGAGCTGCTCGTGACGGTCACCGACGCGTCGCGGTCCATGATCGACCGGATCCAGGCCGGGCTGGAGATCGTGCGGCAGCTGACGACGCCGGGACCGTCGGTGGTGGTGTTCGAGGACCTGCACTGGGCCGACTCGGAGAGCGTGGCGCTGTTCGAGCGGATCGCGGACCTGCCCGGCACCAGGCTGCTCGTCGGCACGTACCGGCCCGACGAGGTCACCCGCCGGCACCCGCTCGCCGACCTGCTGACCCGCCTCGAACGGCGGTACATGGTGACCAACGTGCGGCTGGAGCGGCTCAACCTCGCCGAGACGTCGCAGTTCCTCAAGTCCGTCACCGGGCGGCCACCGGCGTACCGGACCGCGCTGTCGCTGCACAACCGCACCGGCGGCAACCCCTTCTTCCTCGAAGAGCTGATCAAGGCCAACGGCGACGAGGACCTCGACACGCTGTGTGACCGGCCGCTGCCGTGGAACGTCGCGGAGGCCCTGCGCAGGCAGCTCGACGACCTCGACCCGACCGAGAAGCGGATCGTCGAGGCCGCCGCCGTGCTCGGCCGCAAGGTGCCGTTCGACCTGCTCGCGGCCGTGACGAGCCACAGCGAGCCGGAGCTCATCGACGCCCTGCGCGACCTGGTGCGGCGCGGGCTGATGGTGGAGACCGGCGACGACGAGTTCAGCTTCCGGCACGCGCTGACCCGGGAGGCGCTCGCCGACGAGCTGCTCGCCCGGCAGCGCCGCCGCCTGCACGAGCTGGCCCTGGAGACGCTGCTGTCGACCGGCAGCAAGGACTACGCCCTGGTGGCGCACCACGCCCGGGGCGCCGGCCGCTACCTCGACATGGTCGAGGCCGCCCGGCGCGGGCTCTCCAAGTACCTGGCGATGGGCTCGCCCTACCAGGCGCTGCAGCTGGCCGAGATGGGCCTCGACGAGCTGCCCGACGACGTGGAGCTGCTGTCGTGCGGCGCCCGCGCCGCCTGGCTCGCCGGGCTCCTCGACGACGCGCAGCAGCTCGGCCGGCGCTGGCTCGCCGCGGCCGGCACCGGCGACGAGCGCGCCGACGCGCTGCGCCTGCTCGTGCGGCTCAGCTGGGAGGTCGGCAGCAGCGGCAGCATGCAGGAGCGCGCCGAGGAGCTGCGGGCCGAGATCGAGCACCTCGGCGACGGGCCGTCGAAGGCGTACGCATACGCGGCGATCGCGCAGGCCTACATGCTGATGGACAACACCGAGTGCGCCATCGAATGGGCCGACAAGGCGATCGGCCTCGGCGAGCGGCTCGGGCTGCCCGGCGTCTGGCTCGCCGGCAAGGTCGAGAAGGGCTCCGCGCTGGTCAACTTCGCCGCCGGCGTCGACGACGGCATCAAGCTGCTCAACGAGGCGGCCCAGGAAGCGGAGCAGGCGGGGGAGTGGCTGCTCGCCGCGCGGTCGCTCAACAACCTGTACAACCTCCTGCCCGGCGGCCCCGCCGACTGGGCCGCGGCGCTGGAGCGCATGCGCACCTTCGCGGAGCGGGCCGGCTTCGACTCCCTCGCCGTCGCCGCGTACTTCCAGGGCCGTGCCCGGCTCGCCGTGCAGGAGGGCAACCTCGGCGGCGCCCTCGCCGAGCTGGAGTCCGCCCGCCGCCGCGACCGCGGCCTGCTGCGCACCCGCAACGGCATCGACTACCACGGCGTCTTCTTCGCCGGCCTGCTTCTGGAGGCCGGCGAGCTCGACCGCGCCGACGCCGTCATCCGCGGCATGGTCGAGGCCACCGACACGTACACGATGCTGACCCAGACGTCGGTGCCCGGCCTGCAGTTCCACCTGACGGCCCGCCGCGGCCAGACCGAGCAGGCCCGCGAGCTGCTCCGCGCGGTCCTCGACGCCGTCCGTGCCACCGGCGTCACCGGCCGCGACTTCGCCCACGACCTCATCTCCGCCGGCCTCGTCGGTGGCCTCGCCGTCGACGAGCTGCGCCCGGTCGCCGCCGCCATCGACGACCCGTTCTTCGACGACGCGTGGCGCTGGCTCGCCGACGCCCAGATCGCCGAGGCCGCGGGCGACCACCGGGCCGCGCTCGCCGGATACCGCCGCGCTGTCGCCGAACCGTCCATGCTCCTGCCCGCCACCAAGGGCTCCGGGCACGTCGGCGCCGCCCGCTGCCTGCTCGCCCTCGGCGACCTCGAAGCCGCCCGCCAGCACGTCCGCGTCGCCGAGCCCCTCCTGGCCCGCTGGTCCGGCTGGCGCGTCGCGGAGCTCTCCGCCCTCCGCGGCAGGCTGGGCCTCGCCGTCCCCGTCGCCGGCGACCAGGCGCTGACGCCCCGCGAGCGCGAGGTCGCGGTGCTGCTCGCGGAGGGTCTGACCAACGCCGAGCTCGCCCGCCGCCTCTACATCTCCCCCCGCACCGCCGCCGTGCACGTCTCCAACATCTTGAGCAAGCTCAACCTGGAGTCCCGCACGCAGATCGCCGCCTGGGTCCGCGCCGGCAGCTGACTCCTGTCTCGTCCTGCCGCCGGTGTGCGACTCGCGCCGGCCGGTCTCCGCTCTTCGTGCTGCCGCCGCTGCTCACGTCGCCGCTGCTCTCCTCGGCGCAGCTGTCTTCGCGTTGCCGGTGCTTTCGGGTCGTCGCTGGTCTCCCGCGTCGCAGCCGTCCTTCGCGTCACCGGTGCTGCGCCTTGCCGCTGCTCTTCTCGGCACAGCTGTTCTTCGCGTCACCGGTGCTGTGCCTTGCCGCGCTTTGCCGTGCTGCTGCTCTTCGCGTAGCCGTGCTGCTTCGCCGTTTCTGCCCGCGCACCGTCTCGTACGCGTGCCCCTCGCGTACAGACACTGATCAATGCCCGTGTTTGCGGCTTTTGTGACTTAGACGTTGCGCGATCCACCCACAAGATGATCTCTGATGTGCAGGTGGATCGCGCGGCGTCTATCCGTGCTGCTGAAGCTGGGCGAGTGACGGGTGTGCTGGGCGGGTGGGCGCCGTATGGTGAGCGGGTGCTGGTCGTCACGAACGAGCTCGCCGGCCGGACCGAGGCCGAGGCGGTCGAATCCGTCCTCGGCGTCCTGCGCGAAACCGGCGACGTCGAGACCATGACGTGCGGCCATGCGGGCGACGTCGACAGGATCCTCGACACCCGGCGCGGCCGGCGGCTGGTGGTCGTCGGGGGCGACGGTTCGCTGCACACGATGGTCGGCGCCCTGCTGCGCCGCGGCGAGGCCGCCACCTGCGAAGTCGCCCTCATCCCCCTCGGCACCGGCAACGACTTCGCCCGCGGCGCCGGCATCCCCGTCGACGACCTGCACGCCGCCGCCCGGATCGCCGCCGCCGGCATCGCCGGCCCGATCGACCTGATCGTCGCCGACGGCGACGGCGTCGTCATCAACGCGGTCCACGTCGGCGCCGGCGCCGAGGCGGCCCTGAAGGCCCGCCCTCTCAAGAAGCGCCTGAAGATCGCCGCGTTCCCGATCGGCGCGGTCCTCGCCGGGTTCACCGCCAGGGGCTGGCGCCTGCGCGTCACCGTCGACGGTGCGGTGGTGTCCCGCGGCCGCCGTCGCGTCCTGATGGCAGGCCTGTCCAACGCGCCGACCATCGCCGGCGGCACCGGCGAGCTGGCCCCCGACGCGGACCCGACGGACGGCCTGGCCGACATCACGGTGTCGTTCGCCGTCGGCCCGCTCGCCCGGGTCGGTTACGCCCTCGCCCTGCGCAAGGGCCGCCACCCGGGCCGCGACGACGTCATCCACCTCCGCGGCCGCGACATCCACATCGAAGGCGACCCGTTCCACGTCAACGCCGACGGCGAGCTCACCGGCCCCTTCCGCAGCCGCCGCTGGACGGTCGCCCAGGACGCCTGGCTCCTCGTCCGCTGACCGCCGACGCTTCGAACGGCCCGCCGGGAGGCTGAGGTGGACGACGCGGGTCGTCCACCGAACCACCGGGACGGTCAGGCCAGGCCGGCCAGGCGCAGCAGCAGGCCCTTCACCTCCGTCGCGTCGACCGAGTCCAGGGACAGCGACGGGTCGCCGCACATCCAGACCGGGCCGTCTTCGACGGTCGCGGGGAGGAGGCCGTGGGAGCCCTTGACCGCTTTGGCGCCGGCGTCGAGGCCGACCACGTTCATCATGTACCGCAGCCCCAGCTTCTTGCGGGCCAGCGCGACCCCCGCACGGGCCTTCGCCGCGCCGGGGGCGGCGGGGTCGAAGAGGAGCTCGGCCGGGTCGTACCCGGGCTTGCGGTGGATCTCGACGAGCTGGGCGAAATCGGGGCGGCGGGCGTCGTCGAGCCAGTAGTAGTAGGTGAACCACGCGTCGGGCTCGGCGAGCAGGACCAGCTCGCCGGCGCGCTCGTGGTCGAGCCCGGTCCGTGCCTTGCCGGCGGCGTCGAGGACCTCGCCGACGCCGGGCAGGGCCGCACACAGCTTCTGCACCGCCGGCAGGTCCGCCTCGTCGCGCACGTAGACGTGGGCGATCTGGTGGTCGGCGACGGCGAACGCCCGCGAGGTCCACGGGTCCAGGTACTCCATGCCGTCCTGGGTGTAGACGTTGAGCAGGCCCTCGGCGCGCAGGAGGCGGTTGACGTCGACGGGCCGGCTGGCCTCGGTGATGCCGTACTCGGACAGGACGACGACGGTCACGTCCCGGGCGGCCGCGGCGGCCAGCAGGGGAGCGACGACGTTGTCCAGCGCCGTGGCGGCCGCGGCGGCCTCCGGCGAGGACGGGCCGAAGCGCTGCAGGTCGTAGTCGAGGTGCGGCAGGTACACCAGGGTCAGGTCCGGCGACTTCTCGACCATGATCTGCTCGGCCGCCCTGGCGATCCACTCCGAGGACGGGATGCCGGCGCCGGGACCCCAGTAGGTGAAGAGCGGGAACTCGCCCAGCCGGGTGGTGAGCTCGTCGTGCAGCGCCGGCGGGTACGTGTAGCAGTCCGGCTCCTTGCGACCGTCGGAGTAGTAGATGGGGCGCGGGGTGACGGTCCAGTCGACGTCGGCGCCCATCGCGTACCACCAGCAGACGTTCGCGACCGTGTAGCCGGGTTCGGCCCGGCGGGCCGCGTGCCACAGCTTGTCGCCGCCGACGAGCGCGTTGTGCTGCCGCCACAGGAAGATCTCGCCGAGGTCGCGGAAGTACCAGCCGTTGCCGACGACACCGTGGTCGGAGGGCATCGCCCCGGTGAGGAACGTCGATTGCACCGAGCAGGTGACCGCGGGCAGGACCGGGCGCAGCGGCACGGCGGCGCCGACGGCGGACAGGTGCGGCATGTGCGGCAGCAGCCTGGGCGTCAGCCCGACCACGTCGAGGACCAGCAGGGGCTTGCTCATCGAGGCTCCAACGTTTTGAGACCGAGGTCGTGCAGGATGTCGCGGGCGTAGGCGAGCTCGGCGGCCATCCCCGCGGCGAGCTGCTCGGGGCCGGTGGGCCGCTGGGACTCCGGCAGCACGCCCCACGTGTAGGTCTCGACCTCGAGGTGGTCGCAGCCGGCGACCGGCCCGCCGAGCAGCGCCGCGAGGCCGGCCCGCAGCACGTCGGTGGTCGCCTGCAGCGGCGGCTCCGGCGAGGCGTGCAGCGGCACGTGGTAGTGCACCCGCCACGGGCCGCCGTCGCCGCTGGCGAGGGCCTCGTCGAGGTCGTCGAAGGACGCCGCGCAGCCACGGGAGCGGGTCTGGTGCATGAAGCGCGGCTCGACGTAGTCGGCGAGCGCGGGCACGGACGGGTCGTCGACCGCGAGCGCCGCCGACACCTGCACCTTCACGACCGGCAGGCCGGTGCGGGCGAGCCGCTGCACCGCGGTGACCGGGTCCTCCCACGCGCAGGCCAGGTGCGCGAGGTCCAGACACACCCCGAGGTACCTGGGGTCGATCCGGGCCAGGTGCACCGTCGCCTGGAGGGTGTTCTCGATGACGCACCCCGGCTCCGGCTCGAACGCGACCCGGATCGGCCGGTCCAGGAACGACAGCCCGTACGCGAGCTGGTCCAGGGCCCGCTGGACGGCGGCGACCTGCGGGCCGTCCCACGGGTCGCGCCAGCCGAGCGGCAGCGTCGAGATCGAGCCGCGCTCCGCGTCGTCGGGCAGCAGGTCGACGAGGACCCGGGCGAGGTCCATCGTGTACCGCAGCCGCCGCGGGTCGGCCCAGTCCGGCAGGTACACCGCCTTCTTCACCACCGGCGCCTGGAACGCCTCGTACGGGAACCCGTTCAGGGTCACCACCTCGAGCCCGCGGACGTCCAGCTCGTGCCGCAGCTGCCGGCGCAGCGAGGCGTCGCCGGCCAGGGCGGCGGCCACCGGAGCGGCGAGCCACAGCCCGAGGCCGAGCACCGGCGTGTCGAGACACGACCTGACCCGCGCCGCGTAGACATCGAGTTGCGTCAGGATCCCGGGCAGGTCCTCCGCGGGGTGGACGTTGGTCCCGTAGGCCAGGTGGACCACCTGGCCGTCGGGGTGCCGCAGCCGCATCACGACCCGCCGCGGAGGATCGAGTTCCCCTCGAAGGTGGCGTCGGCGGAAGCGAGGTCCGAGACGTCGAGGCGTTTGGACTGCCCGTAGAACTCGACCGGGTTGCGCCACAGCACCCGGTCGACGTCGTCGTCGCTGAACCCGGCGGCCAGCATCGCCTCGCCGGTCCGCAGCGTCAGCAGCGGGTCGGAGCGGCCCCAGTCGGCCGCCGAGTTGACCAGGACCCGGTCCATGCCGTGCTCCTGCAGGATCGACACCATCCGCGACGGCGTCATCTTCGTGTCTGGGTAGATGGAGAACCCCATCCAGCAGCCGCTCTCGGCGACCCGCGCGACGGTGACCTCGTTGAGGTGGTCGACGACGACCCGGCCCGGGTCGATGCCCGACTCGCGGACCATGGCGATGGTCCGGTCGGTGCCGCGGGCCTTGTCGCGGTGCGGGGTGTGCACCATCGCCGGCAGGTCGTGCTCGACGGCGAGGGCGAGCTGCGCGGCGAACACCTCGTCCTCCTCCGGCGTCATCGAGTCGTAGCCGATCTCGCCGACCGCGACGACGCCGTCCTTCTCCAGGTACCGCGGCAGCACCGACAGCACGTCCCGGCAGCGCGGGTCGTTGGCCTCCTTCGGGTTGAGCGCGATCGTGCAGTGGTGCCGGATGCCGAACTGCGAGGCCCGGAAGGGCTCCCACCCGACGAGGGAGTCGAAGTAGTCGGTGAACGAGCCGACGTTGGTGCGCGGCTGCCCGAGCCAGAACGCCGGCTCCACGATCGCCCGGACGCCGGCGGCGGCCATCCGCTCGTAGTCGTCGGTGGTGCGGGACGTCATGTGGATGTGCGGGTCGAAGATGCGCATCACGAGACCTTTTCCTGGAGGCGGTGCAGCAGCGCGGTGGCGTCGTCGGCGACGGCGCGGCCGGCGGCGTGCCGCTCCTCGACGAGCCCCGCGAGCATGGTGGCGAGCTCCGCGTCGGCGCGGGTGTCGAGGTCGGCGACGTCGGCGAGGGGCAGGCCCATGAAGACGGCCTTCAGCACGCCCTGGCGCCACGCGGCGGCGGGCAGGCACGCGGCGGCCGGCCCGAGCGCGGCGGAGACGAGCCTGGTGTCGTTGGTGCGCAACGCGTCGAGCAGGAGCCCCGGGAACGAGTCCTGCACGGGCAGCAGCGGCAGCGCCCGCAGCACCGCGCGCTTCTCGGCGGCGTCACCGTACCGGTAGAGCGGCTCCAGCTCGGTCTGCAAGGCGCTTTCGGGCAGCCGGGTCAGCAGGAGGACCCGGGCGGCGTCGTCGACCGTCCACCCGGGCAGCCCGGCGAGGGCCCACCGGCCGCAGCGGCGGCCCGCGGCGGGAAACTGCCGGCCGATCGCCGATGGCTGGCGGGCCACGGTCTCCAGGGCCGTGTCGAGCCACACCGTGTCCGTCAGCTCGGCGGTGAGGGAGTCGTACAGGTTCATGGCACCTCCTGGAATCGGTCCAGTGACTGCGCTTCGGCGGCGCGCAGGAAGGCGAGGGAGTCACGGGCCACCGCGGGCGCGGCGTGGCTGTGGCGGGGGAGCTCGACGGCGACGAGGCCGCCGTAGTCGGTGTCGTTGAGGGCGCGCAGCACCGCCGGGAAGTCGACCTCGCCGGTGCCGAACTCGAGATGCTCGTGCACGCCGCGGCGCATGTCGTCGATCTGCACGTTGACGAGCGACCCGGCGACCCGGCGCACGCAGTCCTCTGCGGAGATCGGCTCCAGGCAGCGGCAGTGGCCGATGTCGAGGGTCAGTCCGAAGTGGACGGGCGCGCCGAGGTCGGCCCGCAGCCGCTCCCAGTCGTCGATCGACTCGACCAGCATGCCCGGCTCGGGCTCGAAGCCGAGCATCATCTCCACACCCTCGGCGGCGGCGAGGACCTCGGCGCTGCCGGTGACGAGCCGCCGCCACGCGAGGTCCGGCGCCACCCCGGGCGGGCGGACGCCGGCCCAGAAGCTGACCGCCTCCGCGCCGAGGTCCGAGCCGATCCGCACGGCCCGGCTCAGGAAGTCGATCCGCGCCTCGGGCTCGTCGTCCAGCAGCGTCGGCGCGTGCTTGTGCCACGGGTCGAGCAGGAACCGGGCGCCGGTCTCGATGACGACACCGAGGCCGAGCTCGGCGAGGCGGTGGCCGAGCGCGCGGACGTGCCGCCAGAGGTTGGCGTCGTACGGATCCAGATGATGGTGGTCGAGGGTCAGCGCCACACCCGTGTAGCCGAGCCCGGCGATGACGGTCAACGCGTCGTCGAGCCGGTGGTTGCTGAAACCGTTGGTGCCGTACCCGAATCGGAGACTCATGTCGGCGACAGCCGCTTCGCGAGGTGCCGGCCGAGCGGCGCGGCGGCCGCGACGGCGATCCCGGCGAGGGGTGCGCCGGCCCGGGCGGTGAGCGCGCCCTGCAGCGTCGGCAGGTTCACGATGCCGGCGCCGACGGACGCGCGGATGTTGCCCGCCGTCGGCTTCTCCAGCGCCTTCAGCTGCGCCTCGCCGTAGCGTTTCGCGTACCAGCCCGACAGCGCGGCGGGAATCCAGGACCACCGGCCGACGGGTCGCGCCGGCAGTGCCGCCGCGGCGGCGACCGCGGCGGATCCGGCGAGCGTGGCCGCGGGCAACGCCGGCGTGGACCCGTGGACCTCCGCCGTGGACAGCGCGGTCACGGTGTACGTGTGGGCGAAGACCGTCGCCGCGGGGTACACGGCGGAGCGCAGCCGCCCACCGCTCGCACCGAGCAGCACGTCGAGGGCGCGGCAGGCGGCCATCGCGGCGGGGCCGGCCGGGGTGTTCTTCAGCTTCAGGTCGTAGGCCCAGACCGCGCCGGCGAGCGGCACGGCCACGGCGAGGGCGCGGCGGCCGCCGGCGAGCCCGGCGAGGGCCACCCCGGCGGCGGTCAGTCCGGCGGCGACGCCGAACGCGGTCCCCGGGGTGATGCGCCCCGAGGGGATCGGCCGCTCGGGGCGCTCGGTGGCGTCCAGGTCCCGGTCGGCCCAGTCGTTGGCCGCCATGCCCGCCCAGTACAGCAGGACCGACGATCCGGCGAGGACCGGCGTGCGTGGCCCGAGCGTGCCTGCGGCGGCCGCGCCGGCGACGACGTCACCGGGCACGCTCAGCGCCGCGGGAGCACGGACCAGCTCGGCCAGGGTCCGCCAGTCGGGTCGGGCGGGGTTCACAGCGACCGCACGAACGCGGCGAGGGCCTCGAACTGGGCGCCGAGGGCGTGGTCGACCTCGCCGAGCGGGTCCTTGAAGAAGAACGCCAGCTCGGTCAGCGGCCCGGCCCGGCCGGCGGCGTGGGCGGCCGCGGCGAGCCGGGCGAGGTCCAGGACGAGGGGCGCGGCGAGCGCGGAGTCGCAGCCGTGCCAGGTGAACTCCATCCGCATCGGCGTGCCGAGGAAGCCGGCGAACGTGATGAGGTCCCAGGCGGTCTTGAAGTCGCCGATGTCCGGCACGTATTCGATGCGGGTGTGGCCGTCGGGCTGGTACCCGAGGGTCTCGCTGAGGACGCGCTGCTTGCTGGCGGACTTGGCCGCGTTGGCGGCCGGCTCGGCGAGGGTCGCGCCGTCGCCGCCGCCCAGCAGGTTGGTGCCGGACCAGGACTTCACCCGCAGGTTGCGCATCGCGAACATCGGCGCCAGCACCGACTTGATCAGCGTCTCGCCGGTCTTGCCGTCGTGGCCCGCGTACACGACGTTGCGGGCCTGCGCCAGCTCGTCCAGCGCGGGCAGGCGGGCGCCCGTCGACGGGGTGAAGTCGACGAACGAGCAGCCGGCCTCGAACGCGGCGTACGCCATCAGGGAGCTCGGCGGCAGCGTGTCCAGCGCGTCGCGTAACGAGTCCAGCGAGGCGTGCGCGGGGTGCGGCGTGACGGCGGCCTCGGTCGAGGCGACGTTGACGACCACCACCCGGGCCAGGTTGTGCCGCCGCCGGAAGTCCAGCAGGTCGGCGGTGACGGCGGCGGCGACCTCGGCCGCGGTGCCGTGCGGCAGCGGACGGATCTCCTCGTCCACCGCCGACAGCTCCGTGTGCAGCGTCGCGACCAGCCTGGCGGGCACGACCCCGGCCTCGGCCAGGGCCTCCGCCTTCTTCACCACGCAGATGGTGGCGATGTCGTGGCCGCCGAAGACGAGCTCACCGAACCCCGGCAGCGCGTCGCTGCGCAGCACGGGATGCTCGGTGACACAACCGATCGGCTCGGTGAGCCCGGCGCGCACTGCTGCGGCACCGACGATGCTGGTGACGGCGACTGAGCCGCGCGCGCCTACCAGCCACACACCCGTTTGCACCGGGCCCTCCAAAGGCGGTTGGAATTGTGTGACGATCTTGTGGGCGACATCGCCGATTGTCGCTGATTTGGCAGCGTAGAACGCGTGTCCGCCTTCCGCTAGTGGCAACCGAACTTTTATACAAACGAAAAAAACTTCGCGCGTGTACGTGCAAAAGGCCGCCGGTCTCAACGCCGGGCGACGGCCCGCTCGACGGCCGTCCAGACCCCCGACGTGACCAGGTAGATCCCGGCCGCGACGGGTGTGATCACGGAAAACGCCACAGTCCCGAACGACAGCAGGCGGACCAGTACGGGCGAGCCTTCAGGCAGCTGGCGCACGTTCCAGATGGCGATGGCGGTGAGCGCGGCGGCGATCAGCCACCCGGCGGCGATCGCCGGATGGTCGAGCAGCCGGGCGGTCAGGTCGGCGCCGAGCAGGGTGTGCCCGCGGACGGCGTCGCCGGTGAACTCGCGGTACAGCAGCCAGATGAACGGCGCCTGGGCCAGCATCGGCAGCAGGCCGGCGAGCGGCCCGGACCCCTCCGCCCGCATGAGCTCGGTGGTCTTCTCGGCGAGGACGACCGGATCCTTGCCGTGCCGCTCCCGCAGCTTCGCCAGCTGCGGCGCGAGCTTGGCCCGGACCTTTTCTGCGCGGTACGCGCGGAGACTCAGCGGCAGGAGCGCGGCCCGGACGGCGAGGGTGGCGATGACGATGGCGGCGGCGACGGACCCGGTGGAGGTGGCGAGCAGGGTGAGGACATGGTGCAGCACGATGGGAGCCCTTCGGCTTGGACGCGCGCACGCACGCGCCGGCCGCCGCACGGGTCGTCGGCAGGGCAGGAGGGCGCGCGGGAAGTGGACGAACGGAGTCGGATCTGGAGTCGGACTACCGCTGTCCGGGCGCGCGTGGCCGGGGCCGGCCGGCCGCGTCGGGGTCCATGGCCCGGGTGGGCTGCGCCCGCCGGGACCGGGCCCGGGCGGGGACGGGCATCACCCGCCGCGCCGCCATGGGCGCGCCGGTGAGCAGTCGCGCCGCGAGGACGATCGCGAGCGCCGTGAGCACCGCCGTCGCCACGGCGACAGCGTCGGCCGGCGAGGTCACCGAGGACCACGCGGCGAGCAGAGTGGTCAGCGACCACGACATGCCCCGAGAATACGACACGGCACCACCCCCGCGCCGCCCTCGACGGTGCTGCCCTCGATGGTGCTGTCACACCCCCGTCACGCCGGCCGGGACCGCTCCGTCACGCCCGCCGGGACGGACGCGTCACGGATCGGTCCGGGACGGACGCGTCACGATCGGTGCGGGGTGGACTGCGGAGCGCGAGATGTCGGAGATCGATTTTTCCGGCGTGTGTAGAGTGCCAGTAGAACTGCCGGGCACGCACCTCGCAGTGGCCTGATGCGTCCGACGTCGTCAGGCGGCGTGCATGGCGGGGACGGGGTGGAGGCGGTGGGTCGCCTTCTCGCGGTACATGCCGGCGTCGGCGGCGCGCAGCAGGGCGTCGAGGGTGGTGTCGGTGTCGGTCGCGGCGCCGATGCTCGCGGCGATGTGGACCGGCCGGCCGTCGATGGTGATCGGGTCGAGCAGCGCGGCGCGCAGCCTGGCCGCGACCTCGGCCGCCGCCGCGGCCGGGGTGTCCGGCAGCAGGACCACGAACTCGTCGCCGCCGAGGCGGGTGACCAGGTCGCCCTCGCGGGCGTGGGTGCGCAGGCGGGCGGCCACGATCCGCAGCAGCTCGTCGCCGGCCGCGTGGCCGAGGGTGTCGTTGACGGCCTTGAAGCCGTCGAGGTCCAGGACCAGCACCGACGCGGGGGTGCCGGGGGTGAGCGCGGTGCGGGTGTGCTCGTCGAGCAGGTTGCGGTTGCCCAGGCCGGTCAGCGGGTCGTGCAGTGCCAGGTGGCGCAGCTTCGCGCGGGCCTCGCCGAGCTGCCGGAGCTGGTTGCGGTGTCCCCGGGACAGCAGGCCGGCGAGGACGGCGACGACCAGGTGCAGCGCGGGCGCCATCGTGACAAGGTCGGCGGGCATCGGCCGGCCGGCGATCTGGTCGGCCCAGACGTAGAGGGCGACCCCGCCAGCGGCGGTCGCGAGCCAGGTCAGCAGGGCGCCGGCGAGCTGGCAGCGGAAGGCGCCGATGACGATGGCGATGACGAAGATCGGCCAGAGGCCGACGTCGGAGGCCCAGCGGCTGGTCGCCAGGACCGCGCCGACGCACGTGGCCGTGTCCAGCGCGACCAGCAGCGGGTTGAGCACGCGGTACCGGGGGTGAGCGACGCTGCGCAGCGCATACACGGCGACGAGGTTGGTGAGGATCAGCGGGAGCACCCAGATGGTCGTCAGGGGCGGCAGCGACATCACCGCGATGGACACGACGATCCACAGCACCGAGACCGACCGGCTGATCAGGCCGGCCCACTCGATGCTGCGCCGGACGCGGTACAGGGGCAGATCCACGCTCTGACGTCGACCGCCAGTAACCGGATCTGAGGAGGACCGGTGGCCGAAACCTGAGAAGGATCTGAGCGAAGCTGAGGAGAATCTCAGGTTGAACCCCTAGGTGGCGGCTTTCAGGTGCGTTCCGGATAGTCCTCAGGGTTCACGGTCCGTAAGGTCGGCGTCGTGGCACTCATCGAGACGCGTGCGCTGACGAAGCGCTACGGGGGTGGCGTCACCGCCCTTTCGGAACTTTCCCTGGCGGTGGAGCCGGGGATCATCGGTCTGGTCGGCGCGAACGGCGCCGGCAAGTCGACCTTCATCAAGATCATGCTCGGTCTGCTCCAGCCGTCCGGGGGTGAGCTGCGGGTCCTCGGGCTCGACCCGACGACGCAGTCGGTTGAGGTGCGGCAGCGCGTCGGGTACATGCCCGAGCACGACTGCCTGCCCAGCGAGACGTCGGCCGCCGAGTACGTGACCCACCTGGCGCGGATGAGCGGCCTGCCCGCCAACGCCGCCCGGGAGCGGGCCTCCGAGGCGCTGCGGCACGTCGGGCTCTACGAGGAGCGGTACCGCCAGATCGGCGGCTACTCCACCGGCATGAAGCAGCGGGTCAAGCTGGCGCAGGCGCTCGCGCACGACCCGGACCTGCTGCTGCTGGACGAGCCGACCAACGGCCTCGATCCGGCCGGACGCGACGCGATGCTGGAGCTGGTGCACCGCATCGGCACCGAGTTCGGCATCTCGATCGTCGTGTGCTCGCACCTGCTCGGCGAGGTCGAGCGGATCTGCACGTCGCTGATCGCGATCGACGGTGGCAAGCTGCTGCGTTCCGCGACGGTGTCGGACATGACGACCAGCCGCGACGTGCTCACCGTCGAGGTGAGCGAGGGCGTCGAGCAGCTCGTCGCCCGGCTCAGCGAGCAGGGCCTGCCGGTGTCCCGGGACGGCGCCTCGCTCATGGTGCCGATGGACAGCGACGACGTGTACGACCGCATCCTCGTCGCGGTCGCCGAGCTGGACCTGCCGCTGCACCGTCTCGACCAGCGCCGCCACCGCGTCGCTGAGCTCTTCCAGACCCCGTCCGTAATGGGATCCGCACCGCAGGAGGCCGGCCATGGCGCAGCCAACTAGCGTCATCCACGACATCGGCTACCAGCGGTACACGGGCCCGAGGCTCGGTCGCGGGTACGCCAACCGTTCCCTCTACGAGCAGAGCCTGCGCACCGCGTTCGGCATCGGCCGGGGCGCCAAGGCGAAGATCTTCCCGTGGCTGGTGATCGGCATCGCGCTCAGCGTCGCCGTCATCGCGATCGCGGTCCGGTCGCTGAGCGGCACCGGCGAGCCGCTCATAAGCTACCGGTCGTACGCGGCCAACATCTCGTTCCCGGTGATGCTGTTCCTGGCGATCGTCGCGCCGGAGCTGGTCTCCCGTGACCTGCGGGACCGGACGCTGCCGCTGTACTTCAGCCGGCCGCTCAGCCGCTCCGACTACGCGCTGACGAAGTACGCGGCCCTGGCGACGGTCGTGCTGTTGCTGCTCGCCGTGCCGCAGCTGCTCATCTACCTCGGTGCGGTGTTCACCCGCACCGACGGGTTCTCCGGCGCCATGAAGGAGCTCGGCGACATGGGTCCGGGCCTCGCCGGTGCGGTCATCCGGTCGCTGGTCCTCGCGGCGATCGCGCTGCTGGTCGCGTCGCTCACCGGCCGGCGGGCGTTCGCGGCGGCGTTCATCGTCGGCGTGTTCATCATCACCGCGCCGATGGTCGGCATCCTCAACGTCATCGGCGGTCAGGGCAGCGCGCTGAGCTACCTCGCGTTCCTGGTCAACCCGATGACCCTGCTGCTCGGCCTCGAGCAGTGGATCTTCGGCAAGGTGCCCGAAGGCGTCCCGATCGGCGACTACGGTCCCGCGTACGGCGTCGGCACCGCCGTCGTGCTCGCCGGCTGTGTCAGCCTGCTGCTGCTTCGTTACCGGAAGGTGGCCGCCTGATGGGCACCGTCGATCTTCAGCACGTGTCTCGCTGGTACGGCAACGTCGTCGCCGTCAACGACGTGACGATGACCCTCGGGGCGGGCGTCACGGGCCTGCTGGGCCCGAACGGCGCCGGCAAGACCACGCTGCTGCACATGATGTCGGGCTTCCTGGCCCCGTCGAAGGGCACGCTGACCGTCGACGGCGCGCCGTCGTGGCGCAACCCCGACGTGTACCGCACGCTCGGCCTCGTCAGCGAGCGGGAGGCCGTGCACGGCTTCCTCACCGGCAAGGAGTTCGTCGTCGCCAGCGCGAAGCTGTTCCGCCTGGCGAACCCGGAGGAGGCGGCCCGCCGCGCCCTGGCGATGGTGGAGATGGAGCCGGCCCAGGACCGGCGGATCGACACGTACAGCAAGGGCATGCGCCAGCGGGTCCGGGTCGCGGCCGCGCTCGTGCACGACCCGGGCGTGCTGCTGCTGGACGAGCCGTTCAACGGCATGGACCCGCGCCAGCGCTTCCACATGATGGACCTGCTGCACAAGATGGGCGACGACGGCCGCACCGTGCTGTTCTCCTCGCACATCCTGGAGGAGGTCGAGCAGGTGTCCGGCACCGTGCAGGTCATGGTCGCCGGCCGGCTCGCCGCCTCCGGCGACTTCCGTACCATCCGCCGGCTGATGACCAACCGGCCGCACGTGTTCTCCATCCGCTCCAGCGACGACCGCCGCCTCGCGGTGGCGCTCATCGGCGAGGCGTCCGTCGCAGGTGTCGACATCGACGCAACGGGCTTGCAGGTCCGCGCGTCCGACTACGGCACCTTCACCCGGGCGCTGCCCCGCATCGCGCTCAAGGAGGGCGTGCGGGTGCGGCAGCTGCTGCCCGCCGACGAGTCCCTGGAAAGCGTCTTCTCCTACCTGGTGGGTGCCTGATGAATCCGACCATCGCCCGCATCACGCTGCGCGGCCTGCTCGGCCGCCGCCGGATCTGGCTGCTGGTGCCGCTGCCGATCATCCTCGCCGGCTTCGCCGCGGCGGCCCGGGCCTTCGGGGAGCCGCCGGCCGAGTGGGGTGAGCCGGTCATCGTCGGTCTCGGCTTCGCCGCCGTGCTGCCGGTGATCGCGCTCATCGTCGGCACCGGCGTGCTCGGCTCCGAGATCGACGACGGCACGATCACCCACATCCTGTCCAAGCCGATCCCGCGCTCGGAGATCGTGTTCACCAAGCTGGCCGTGGCGGTCGGGGTGACCGGCGGGTTCGCCGCCGTGCCGCTGTTCATCGTCGGGCTGCTCGCCGAGTCCACGCCGCTCGCGTTCGCCCTCGTCGTCGGCGCGTTCGTCGGGGCCCTCGCCTATTGCTCGCTGTTCCTGGCGATCAGCGTGATCACCCGCCGGCCGGTGCTGCTCGGCCTGGTCTACGTGGTGCTGTGGGAGGGCCTGCTGGGCAACCTGCTGTCCGGCACGGCGAAGTTGAGCATCCAGCAGTACGTGAAGACGATCGTCGACTGGCTCGCCCCGACCGACGTGCTCGCGGGGTCCGTGTCGGTGCCGGTGAGCTTCGTCATGGCGGGCGTGTTCACCGTCGGGATGACGGCGCTCGCGGTGCAGAAGCTGCGGACGTTCGCGGTCGCCGGCGAGACGGGCTGACGTCGCCCTGACATCGCCCCAGGCGGCGCGACGGGTTACCGTCCGCGGGTGAGTTTCCACCGCGTCTACAGCGTCGCCGTCTTCATCGTGCTGGCGTCGCTGGACAACGTGGCGATCAGCCTGGTGCCGCCGCTCTACTCGCCGATCAGCCGCTCCCTCGGCGTCGGCGAGGGAGCGCTCGGCGTGGTGACCGCGGTCGGGTACCTCGTGACCGCGGTCGCCGCCGTCGGCTGGGCGTACACCGGCGACCGGACCGACCGGAAGCCGGTGCTCATGGCGGGCACCCTGATCTGGGCCGGCGGCACGGTCGCCACGGTCCTCGCCGGCGGCTACTGGACGTTCTTCGCCGCGCAGCTGGTCGCGGCGGTCGGCCTCGGCGCGGTCGGCTCCGTCGGGTTCTCCGTCGTCAGCGACCTGATCTCGCCCCGCCGCCGCGGCCTCGTGATGAGCCTGTGGGGGCTGTCGCAGGGCGTCGGCACCCTCGCCGGCGTCCTCGTCGCGAGCCAGCTCGGCGGCGCGGACTGGCGGCGGCCGTTCTACGTCCTCGCGGTGCTCGGGGTGCTCGCGTCCGCCGCGTACTTCACGACCGCCGACATCCGGCGGGGGCAGAGTGAACCGGACCTCGCCGCGGTGTTCGCCGCCGGTGAGGAGTACGAGCACCGGATCTCCCGCGCCGACCTGCCCGGCATCGTCGCCCGCCGCACCAACGTGTGGCTGATCCTGCAGGGGCTGACCGCGCAGGCCGCGTTCGGGTCCCTCGTCTGGCTGCCGCGGCTGTTCCAGGCGAAGGCGGAGGCGCAGGGCTACGACGAGCAGCAGGCCATCGCGATCGGCGGCGTCCTCGCGATCCTCTTCCAGCTCGGCGGCGTGCTGTCCGTCGTGGGTGGGATGATCGGCGACCGCTGGCAGCGGCGCGACCGGGGCGGCCGGGCGAAGGTCGCCGCGATCGGGATCCTCGCCGGGGTGCCGCTGTACGTGCTGCTGTTCTTCGCGCCGCTGACGCTGCCCGCGCCGGACGGGCGGCCGGCGACGACGCTGGTGCTCGAGGCGCTGTTCACGACGCCGAGCCTGCTGGCGGCGTTCCTGTGCGCGCTGCTGGCGCTCGCGCTGACGTCGGCGAACTCGCCGAACTGGTTCGCGCTGATCGCCGACGTGAACCCGCCGGAGCACCGCGGCACCGTGTACTCGCTGGGCAACCTCGTCAACGGGGTCGGGCGGGCCGCCGGGAACGGGCTCGTCGGGGCGGTGTTCGCCGCGCTCGCGCGCAGCTTCCCGCCGCCGACGAACCTCGCCGTCGGGCTCGCCGCGTTCCAGGTCTTCTTCGTGCCCACCGGCGTCATGTACTGGCTGGCGTCGCGCACCGCCCCGGCGGACATCGAGGCGGTGCACGAGCTGCTGCGGGCGCGCGCTACAGCGTCCGCAGATGAAAGCCCCCGTCCACGTCGATGACCTGCCCGGTGGAGAACGGCAGCAGGTCCGTGGCGACGGCGACGACGGCGCGGCCGACGTCCTCGGGGGTGCCCCAGCGCCGGATCGGCGTGATGCCGTCGGTGAGGATGAGCTTGTCGTACTTCTCCTTCACCGCGCCGGTCATGTCGGTGGCGATGATGCCGGGCCGCACCTCGAACACGGTGATGCCGTGCTCGGCGAGCCGGGCCGCGAACAGCTTCGTCATCATGCCCAGGCCGGCCTTCGTCACGCAGTAGTCGCCGCGGTTGACGCTCGCGGTGTAGGCGCTCATCGACGAGATCGTGACGATCTTGCCGCGGACGCCGGCGTCGATCATCCGGCGGGCGACCTGCTGGGTGAGGAAGTAGGGGCCTTTGAGGTTGATGCCGACGAGCCGGTCGAACGACTCCTCGGTCGCCTCCAGCAGGTCGGCGCGGACGTTCGGGGCCACGCCCGCGTTGTTCACCAGGAGGTCGAGGCCGCCGAAAGCGTCGTGCGTCTCCTGCACGAGCCTTGCACGGTCCTCGGCGTCGCCGACGTCCGCACGGACGAGCGCGGCCCGGGCGCCGAGCTTCTGGATCTCGGCGGCGGTGTCCTCGGCGGCGGCGAGGTTGGACGCGTAGTTCACCACCACGTCGAAGCCGGCGCCGGCGAGGGCGAGGGCGATGCCCCGGCCGATCCCGCGGGACGCCCCGGTGACGAGCGCCGCGCTCACCGCTGCACCCCGTCGCCGTCGAGGCCGCCGCCGGGAGCGGCGGAGGAGGGCGTGCCGCCGGGAGCGGCGGAGGAGGGCGTGCCGCCGGGAGCGGCGGAGGAGGGCGTGCCGCCGGGAGCGGCGGAGGAGGGCGTGCCGCCGAAGAACGTGTAGTACGGCCCGTCGACCAGCCGGCCGATGTACAGCGCCAGCTCCCGCAGGTGGTAGTCGCCCCACATGCTCGACTCGCCGTTGGGCACCGACTGGCCCGGCGCGACGTGGTCCCAGCCGTTCGGGCGGTGGTACACCGAGTGCAGCAGCAGCCCCTCGTGCCGCGGGTCCGTCGACAGGTAGGGCTCCTGCAGCAACGTCCTCGCGACCGTGAGCCCCGCCTGGGTGTACCGGTCGTCGCCGATCGCGCGACCGAGGCGGAGCAGGCCCTGCGCGGCGATCGCGGCGGCGCTGGAGTCGACCGGCTCGTACGCGTTGTACGGGTCGGCGGGCGCGTCGACGTCGAGGTGCGCGAGGCCCGGCGCGCCCGTGTCCCAGTACGGGATCCCGTCGGCGGGGGAGTGCTCGATGTAGAAGTCGCACGTGGCTTGCGCCGCCGCGCGGAACAGGTCGGAGTCGACGACCTGGTCGCCGGACTCGAGGAACTCGAGGAGCTCGGCGAAGCCGAGCATCGCCCAGGCCAGCCCCCGCGTCCACGTCGAGAACGCCGAGTAGCCCTGCTGCGTGCTCGGCGCCCGGAAGCGCCCGTCGTTGACGTTGAACAGGGCCTCGTGCGCCGTGCGGCCCCGGACGTCGTACACGTCGCGGCCCTCGCCGAAGTAGACGTTGTGGCGGGCGGTGCTCTCCGCGTGCCGCACGAGCCGTTCGAGGAGGTCGATCCGCTCGTCGTGCTCGCCCATGAGCACGTGCCCGAGGCGGTGCGCGACGGCGAGCGACCGGCACGAGCGGATGGTGTCGACGAACAGCGACTGCGGCCCGTTGAACGAGTAGATGTAGCCGCCGCCGTCCGCGGTCCGGCTCCAGCGGGCGGCCTGCACGGCGCCGCTGACCTTCAGCGCCAGCTCGGCGAAGGCGAGGTCCCCGGCGTCGGCGCGGCCCTCCAGGATGAGGCGGCGCAGCGTCCCGTACGTGCTGACGTTGTTGAACCCGTGGTCGTGCACGCCGATGTGGCTGACGTGCGCCGCCATCACGCCGAACGTGTGCCGGCGGCCCTGCTCCAGGAAGTGCGGGTCGCCGGTCGCGTCGAACTGCAGCAGCGCCGAGCCCACCTGGAACCCCTGCGTCCACTCGGTCCAGCCGCGCGCCGTGTACCGCCCCTCGACGGTGAACACGGGCGCTCCCTGGCTGCCGCCCGGGGGGCAGGACGCGTCGATCGCGTCGATCTTCCCGGCGGACAGCTCCCACATCCGCCCGGTCGCGGCCAGCAGATCCTTGGGCGCGAGCCCGTCATCGATGCGCAACATGCCCCCGAGGATAAGGGGAAAGCGCTTTCCTGAGAACCCCGGGGTGCCGGGGGTTTGCCGCATGGCAGGATGGCGCGTGATGGACGCGACGGCTGTTGAGGAAGTCACCGATCGCTGGGTCGCCGCCTGGACCTCCGGCCGCACCAGCACCCTGTTCACGCTGCTCGCCGCCGGCGCCCGGGTCGAGTCCAACCTGGACCCCGACGGCGACTTCATCGAGAAGCTCACCGGCTTCGCCGCCGCGCTGACCTCGGTGTCGGTCTTCACCCGCACCGTGATCGACCAGCGCGTCGCGCTCGTGTACGACTGCGCGGTCGACGCGGAGCAGTTCCGCCTCGCCGAGTTCCTGGTCGTGACCCCGACCGGCCTGGTCGCCGAGGTCCGCCGCGTCTACGACCTGTACGCGATCGAACGGCTCATGCCCGAGCTCCTGCTGGAGACCTGACCCCGGCCGCACCGCGCCCGCACCCCGGTTGCTCCGGGCGGCGCCTCCCGTCCGGGGCGCCGGGACCGTACCGTTGTGCGGGCGGGGACAAGGAAGTGGGCGGGGACGAGGAAAGGCCGGGCCCCCGAAGGGACCCGGCCGTTGACAACTCGATACTTCAGGACATCGCGGCGGCGGAGACGAACGTGTAGCCGAGGCCCTGGATGCCCTCCACGGTCTGCTTCAGGTAGGCCGTGCCGAGGTACGGGTGGTAGAAGAAGCTCGCCACGCCGTCGCGGACCGCCAGGTTGGTCTTCGCGTTCGCGATCAGGTCGGCGGGCAGGACCGCCGGGTGCTGGTTGAACGGCTCGGGCTCGATGTTGCCGATGTTCTCGGGGATGACGGTCGAGCCGTAGACGTCACGGACGGTGTAGGGGAAGAACTGCCCGACCATGCGCGCCGTGCTGTTGTCGACGGTGCCGCCGGACAGGACGCCGGGGAAGTACAGGCCGCGCTCGTAGCGGACGCCGACCAGGGTGTTGATCGTCTTGTAGTCCAGCGCGCTCGCCGCGTAGTGCGGGAACTCGAAGATGGTCGGCTGCTTCAGGCCGGCGAGGGCCCAGTCGGCGCGGGAGGCCAGGACCCGGGCGGTGACGTTGAGCGCCGAGTCGTTCTTCACCGGGCCGTCGTAGATGACCGCGTCGTTGGCGTCGACGTGCGCCGTGAAGAACTCGAAGTCGTTGGCGCTGACGCCGTCGTACGGGTTGTTGAGCGCGTCGAGCTGGTGCGTGTAGCCGTGCTGGAGCAGGGTGCCACCCTTGCTCTGCATGTACTTCAGGGCGCTGACCACCAGTGGCCGCTGGCGCAGCGTGTAGTCCTCGGCCTTGCCATTGTTGTTCACACCTTTCGGGTCGCGGTACCGGCTGTAGACGGCGACGGTGAAGGGGACGTGCTTCGAGGACAGGTAGTCGGCGATGGCGCGCAGCTCCGCCGGGTCGGCGTCGGGGCCGACGTCCTCGATGCGGACCAGGGCCCGGTGCCGGGCGGCGGTCTGCGGCGCGAGCACCGAGTACAGCAGGTCCGAGAACGCGAGGTAGCGGTCGTTGGAGGTGATGTACGACAGCGGGATCTCACCCAGGTAGGTGAGGTAGCCGGACTTGATGCCCCACGGGAACGTGGTGCCGTCGGCGCGCACCGCGGTGCCGACGGAGACGGCCTTCGCAGGGTCGGAGACGATGTAGTCCATGATGCCGCCGCCGTTGCGCACGTCCCGGGTCATCGTGGTGCCGTTGTAGACGACCTGCGACACGGGCGAGGTGTCGTAGCCCTTCCAGGTGTAGCCGTACTTGGCGACGAAGTCCGCGGAGCGGGCGGTCAGCTGCCAGATGTTGTTGTACATCCAGACGACCGGCTTCGTGCCCGCGAGGGTGTCGTCGAGGAACGCGGTGGGCAGCGGCTCGTCGTAGGTGGAGCCGACGTAGACGACCGCCGAGTACGCCGCCATCTCACCGGCCGTGTAGCTGCCGACCGGGTGCGCGGTCCAGGACCCGAAGTGCGAGACGAGGTTCGTCGCCATCATCCCGTAGTCCTCGCCGAGCCACGAGTACGGGCCGGTGTTGTCGTAGAGGACGAGCGTCTTCGTCGCGGCGTTGGAGCCGGGGGCGCCGGCGCCGGAGCGGGTCGCGGTGGGGGCGGCGGCGAACGCCGGGGTCGAGGGCACGGCCAGGGCGAGCGACGCGGCGACGGCAACCGCCGCGACCGAGCTGAGCAGCTTACGCATGGTGGACAAGTTCCTTCGAGTTCAGGCGGCGACGGTGGACGGCATGGGAGCGGGGTGCGCGGCGAGGCCCAGGAGCGCGGCGACGGCCTGCTCGGTGCGGTGCGAGGCGAGCCCGTCACCGTAGGGGTTGCCGTTGGCGGTCATGGAGTCACGCAGGGCCGGGTCGTCGAGCAGCCGGGCCGCCTCGGCGACGATCAGGTCCTCGTCCGTGCCGACGAGCTTGGCGCAACCGGCGTGCAGCGACTCGACGCGCTCGGTGACCTCACGCAGGACCAGCGCCGGCACCTTGAACGACGGCGCCTCCTCCTGGATGCCGCCCGAGTCGGTGAGCGTCAGGTAGGCGTTGGACAGCAGCCGGGCGAGCGCCGGGTAGGGCAGCGGGTCGGTGACGGTGACCCGCGGCACCCCGGCGAGGCCGGCCTCGACCTGGGCGCGCACGGCGGGGTTGGCGTGCGCCGGCAGGACGACCCGGATGTCGGGGTAGGCCTCGACCAGGCGCCGCACCGCCGAGAGGATCCGGTCCAGCGGCTCGCCCCACGACTCGCGGCGGTGCGCGGTGACGAGGACCAGCCGGGCTTCGCCGTGCGCGGCGGCGTCGACCGCCGCGGCGATCCGGGAGTCCTCGAACGGCATCTCACGAGCGGCGATCGACAGGGCCGCGTCCACGACCGTGTTGCCGGTGATGAGGACGCTGGCCGGGGCGATGCTCTCGTCGAGCAGGTTCGTCGCGGCGAGGGCCGTCGGCGCCAGGTGCAGCGCGGCGAGCTGGCCGACGAGCTTGCGGTTGGCCTCCTCCGGGAACGGCGAGTCCAGGTCGCCGGAGCGCAGCCCCGCCTCCAGGTGCACGACCGGGACGCGCCGCCAGAACGCGGCCATGGCGCCGGCGAGCGTCGTGGTGGTGTCGCCCTGGACGATGACCGCGGCCGGCTTGCGCTCCTCCAGGAGCGCGTCGAGCGAGGAGATCATCGCGGTGAGGAGCTCGGGCTGGCTGCCGGTGACCCGCTGCAGTGGCAGCGTCACGTCGGCCTGGACGTCGAACGCGTCGAGCGCCTGGGTCACCATCGTCGGGTGCTGGCCGCTGGCGACCAGCACCGGGGTGAGCCGGCCGGCGGCGCGCATCGCGGCGGCGACGGGCGCCAGCTTGATGGCCTCGGGACGGGTACCGGCGATGAGGAAGACTTCGGGAGACATGTGCGTGGCGTCCTTTACGAGAGAACCGGCTCTTCGACCAGGCGTTCGGTCTTCGCCCAGGCCTGTCGCCGGCTGATCTGCCGGCCGATCGCCCGCCAGGTCGAGACCAGGCCGAGCAGGAGGAAGAAGGGGTAGGCGACGGCGGCGACCAGCAGTCGCCAGAGCTTCTCGTCGCCGAGCTGGAGGCGGTGGATCGTCGCCCAGACGAGGCCCGGGACGGTCATGCCGAGCGCCCAGAACAGTGCGACCTGCCCCATCTGCGCCCACGAGTGGATGACGAAGGTGTCGCCGTGGCCGGGGATGAGCCGCCACATCGCGAAGCCCCAGAGGCCGAACACGCCGGCCGTGCCGAAGGCGTTCATCCACGGTGCGAGCAGGTAGTAGAGCATCTCCAGCAGGGCGTGGTTGCGGATCTGCCGGGAGGCGACCAGCTTCGGCACGTAGCCGACGCACTGCAGGTTGCCCTGCGCCCACCTGGTGCGTTGCCGCAGCAGCCGCTTCACGTCGACGAGGCCCTGCTGGTTGACGTTGGCGATGGAGGTGTACCGGATGCGCTCGCCGTTGAGGTGCATGCGCAGCCCGAGCTCCAGGTCCTCGACGAGGCAGTGCGACCAGGGCGCGTCGCCGAGCCGCATCAGCGACGACAGCCGGGCGAACTGCCCGTTGCCGCCCAGCCCGACCGTCCCCGCGGCGTTGCGGAGCAGCTGGCTGGCGTTGGCGATGGCGGCGAACTCGAGGTCCTGCACGGCGCCGAGGACGCGGTTGCGGTTGTGGATGCGCACCCGGGTCTGCACCGCGCCGACCCGCGGGTCGCGCATCTGCCGGGACACCTCGGTCAGGATGTTGGCGCTGCCCCGGCCGTCACCGTCGATGACGCCGACCGCGACCAGCGCCGGGTCCTCGCCGTGCAGCAGGGACAGGTCCCGGATCGCCCGGAACGCGGCGTTGAGCGCCTCGCCCTTGCCCTTGCGGGCGTTGGGGAAGTCCCGGCGCAGCACCGTCAGATTCGGGTGGTCGATGGCGGCGAGGACGTCGGGGGTGCCGTCGTCCGAACCGTCATCGACCACCATCACCCTGGTGCGCGTGCCTGCCGGGCCCTGCAGCGCCAGCGCGGCGCCGACGGTCCGGCCGACAACCCGTTCCTCGTTGAGGGCGGGCACGACGATCCAGAAGGTCAGCGGCTCGTGCTCGTTCGGCGCGATGGCATCGCGCCGGCGACGACGACCGGCGGTGGCCGAGTCGCGGGTGGTGAAGGCCACCAGCGCCAGGTTGTACGCCGGCCAGAGCGTCAGGAGCGCGAAGCCGACCAGAAGGATCGCCGTCATGCGTCAGGCTGCGCTGCGGTTGAAGCGGGACGCCCGCACCATCAGGGCACCGGTGACGACGAGCGCGACACCTGCGGCGACGATGGCGAAGACGGGGCTTCCGGTGACGGGCAGCGAAGCGGCGGTGGATCCGCCGGCCCCGATGACGCCGATGACCTTCGTACCTGACATGACAGCTTCCCCTCGGCTATCTCTCCGGCGGTGCTTGGCGGCTCCTTGCTGGCAACCGTCGTGCACCTTGTCCTCCAGAAGCTTGGAGGTGCCGAGGGGCAATCACAATGGGTGAGCATGATTGGATGCGCTCGCGCGGACCAAGTCCGCCCAACGACCTGACAGAGCGTTTACGCAGGAAAAACTCGACCGCTACGCAGAGTGGTCGGACCGTGTGCGGTAGCTCTCAGTGAAGGAGGCGGGGTGTTGCCAGTCGGTTGCGAACTCCGCCCAGAGGGACAGGGCGACGCTGGCGCTCTCGGGCCGGTCGGCCGGCCGCTTGGCCATGCACTGGCGGCACAGCTCCGCTACGGAGCGTGGCAGGCCGGGTGCGAGCAGGACCGGGGTGGCGACCGGCTGCAGCAACCTGGCGCCCGGTGCGTGCGGCGAGCGGCCGGTCAGCATCTGGTACAGCAGGACGCCCAGCGCGTAGACGTCCCAGGCCGGCGCGTGCTCGACGCGTGAGGCCGCGGGGTGCGCGAACGGCACCGCCAGCCCGAAGTCGATGATCTTGACCCCGGCGGTGGTCAGCATGACGTTGTCGGCGGTCAGATCGCGGTGCGCGATGCCGCGGCGGTGCGCGACGGCGAGGAGCTCGGCGACCGACGCGGCGATCTCGACCGCGTGCTGCCACGGCAGCGGACCCTCGGCGAGGCGTTTCGTCAGCGGTACGCCGTTGAGCAGTTCCATCGCGACACAGGGCACCGTCGCCCGGCCGGTGTCGAGCTCGCCGTATCCGAAGATCTTCGGCACCGTGGGGTGCCGCATCCGCTGCATGAGCAGCGGCTCCCGGCGGGCCGAGTGCACGGCCCGGCCGTTGTTGGCGAACGCCGGCGCGAGGACCTTCACGGCGGCGGGGCGCAGCTGGTCCAGGTCGACGGCCTCGTAGACGAGCGACATGCCGCCGCGGGCGATCGGGCGGACCAGCAGGAAGCGCTCCAGCACCCTGCGGCCAAGCTCGATCTCCGACACAATCGCCGACTATTCCCTAAAAGCTGCCGATCACGGAAGTCCCAGCGATGATTACCACAGCCCGTGTCGATGTGATAAGTCCGGATATGTCGGGCGTACCAAAGGAACCGCACAGCCGATCGAAACCCATAGTTGACATCCGGGTAACCGTGGCTGACGCTGGCCGCAGGAATCGCTCCCACAGGAGACGGGATGACTGACGAGCCATCGCCACCAACCGTCACCGAGGTCGCCGCCGCCGCGGGGGTCTCCGCGGCAACCGTGTCCCGAGTCCTCACCGGCCGGGTCAGGGTCAGCACCTCGGCCCGGGTGTCGGTGCACGACGCCATCGCCCAGCTCGGCTACGTCCGCCACCGCGGGCCGCGCCGGCCCGACCGGCTGCCGCAGCGGCTCCCCGTCGCCGCGCTCTTCTTCGAGCCCACGGCCCGGCTGTTCCACGACACCTTCTCCGCCAAGCTGCTCGCCGGCGCCGAGGAGGAGCTGACCCGCCACGGCATCCCGCTGCTGACGATGTCCGCGACCCGGGGCACGATCGCGTCGGCGACCCAGTTCCTGACGACCGGCGGCGTCGGCGGCGTCCTGCTGCTCGGCGGGCACAGCAGCCACCCCCTCGCGGTCTCCCTCGCCGCGTCCCGGGTGCCGCTGCGAGCCACCGGCCGCCCCGCCGACGGCCTCGACATCCCGTTCGTCGACGTCGACAACCGCGACGGCGCCCGGCAGGCCGTCGAGCACCTCATCCTGCGCCACCGCCGCGCCATCGCCGCGATCGCCGGGCCGCCCGACTCGCCCGCCGCCGTGGACCGCCTCGACGGCTATCGCCGCGCGATGGAGGCGGCCGGTAGGGTGCCCCACGTGGCGTACGGCGACTTCACCACCGCATCAGGCGGCCACGCCGCCGCCTGGCTGCTGGACCGCATGCCGCGCCTCGACGCGCTCTTCGTCGCCTCCGACGCGATGGCCGCCGGCGCGCTGCAGGCCCTGCGCAAGGCCGGCCGCCGGGTCCCCGAGGACGTCGCCGTCGTCGGCTTCGACGACGCGCCCCTCGCTTCCTACACCACGCCGCCGCTCACGACCGTGCGCCAGCCGGTCTCCGAGCTCGGCGCGGTCGCCGTCGCGCTGCTCCTGAGCGGTGCCGAGGGCGAGCAGGACTGCCCGGTGCTGCCGACCGAGCTCGTCGTCCGGGCATCAAGCTAGGGACGTGATGCACGACGGTCAGCTCCGGGAGGGCGATGTCCTGGCCCGCCGGTACATCCTGAAACAACCGGTCGGCGCAGGCGGCATGTCCGTCGTCTGGCGCGCGTGGGACAGCACCCTGGAGCGCACCGTCGCGGTCAAGGTCCTCGACGGTCCCATCGGCACCGACGTCGGCCAGCGCGACCGGATCCGGCGCGAGGCCCGCGCCGCCGCGCGGATCGAGCACCCCAACGCGATCGGCGTCTACGACTACGGCGAGACCGTCACCACGCACGGCCGGATCGCCGCGTACGTCGTCATGCAGCTCCTCGACGGCACCTCCCTCGCCGGCCGGCTCGCCGAGGGCCCGCTGCCGTGGACGGACGCGATCGCGGTCGCCGCCACCGTCGCCGACGTGCTGCACGCCGCCCACCGCCGCGGCGTCGTGCACCGCGACGTCACCCCCGAGAACGTCATGCTCACCACCGACGGCGTCAAGCTGCTCGACTTCGGCATCGCCGCCGACGTCGGCCAGCGCGACACGCTGACCTTCGGCACGCCGCCCTACGTCGCGCCGGAGCGGCTGGTCGGCGCGCCCGCCAGCGGCTCCACCGACGTCTACGCCCTCGGCGTCCTGCTGTTCGAGATGCTCACCGGGCACCCGCCCCTGCAGGCCGCCACGTGGGAGGAGCTCGAGCGCGCCGTCGCCGCCGACCACCGCCCCGCCCTCAACGTGCACGGGCTGCCGCCCGCGGTCGCCGCGGTCTGCCTGCGCTGCCTCAACACCGACCCCACCGAGCGCCCCACCGCCGCCGAGGTCGCCGCGACCCTGGAGTCGTCGGCGCAGCGGCACGGACGCCGCTGGGTGCCGGTCCTCGCCGTGTCGTTGGCGGCGTTGGTACTGGTGGGCGTCACGTACGTGTGGCGCAACCGCGACGACGGGCAGAGCGCGTCGCCGGACCCGACCGTCAGCATCTTCGTCTCCATCCTCCCGCCCGTCACGGTCCAGCCCCCACCGGCGGCGACCCGCACCGCCACGCAGGCGGCCCCGCAAGGCCGCCCGTCGTCCGGGGCGCCCGCGGCGTCGCCGTCGCCGAACCCGACCCCGACGCCGTCCCGGCTCACCCCACAGCAGGCCGGCCAGGCGGTCCTCGACGTCGTCGACCGCCGCTCCGCCGCCGGGGAGCTCCGCTCCGACGTGGTGGACGACATCCGGAATCAGGTCAACAACATCATGATCAACCCGGTCGGCGCCGCGCCCCGCATCGACCGGCTGCGCAACCAGCTGGTGGACCGCCGGCGCGAGGGCTCCATCACCACCGCCGCCGCATACCAGGAGCTCGACGCCGCCGTGGGCGTGCTCGCCGCGTCGCTCACCTGACCGGCCAGGTGGCGTGCCACCCGGCCCCGCCGGGCGGGGCGGCGCGCCGCGTCGGCGGCCTGACCGCACCGGGCGGCCGTGTCCGTCGCGGCGCCGAGCCGGTCCTCAGCTGGGTGTGACGACGCGGTGGCGGACCGCCCACATCGCGGCCTCGGTGCGGGACGCGGCACCGGTCTTGCGCAGCAGGTTGGACACGTGCACCGTGACGGTCCGGACCGAGATGCCCAGGGAGCTGGCCACCTGCTGGTTGGACATGCCGGCGGCGAGACAGCCGAGCACCTCGATCTCCCGCGCGGTCAGGTCGCCGCCGGCCCGCAGGCTGTGCAGCAGCGTCTCCGCCTCGGTGAGCCGCCAGCCGGGCCAGTGCACGAGCAGCGCCACCGCCCGCTCCGCGTGCTGCCGCGCGTCAGCGGCCCGGCCGAGCCGCAGCAGCGCGTGCGCGACGGCCGTGTGGACCGCGGCGTCGTACGGCGCCGCCTCCACCACCTCGACATCCGCGCCACCTCGTCGAGCGTCGCCGCGGTCCGCGACCGTCGCACCGCTGCCGTGGTGCGGCGCGCCCGGATCGCCGTGCTGCGTGGTGTTCCGGGTGGCCGCGCCGCCGGCCTGCGCAGCGGTCGCGGTGCCGGGCCGCCGGGTGGTCATGGTGCCGGGCTGCTGGGTGGTCATGGTGCTGGGGTGCGCAGCGGCTGGGTCGCCGTGCCGCGCGGCGGTCCGGGGCTGCAGGGCGGTCGCGCCGCCATGGTGCGGTGCGGCCGGGTCGCCGTGGCTCATGGCGGTGCCGGGCCGCGATGCGGTCGCGGTGCCGGGGTGCGGGGTGGTTGCGGTGCCGGGCCGCGGTGTGGTGGCGGTGGCGGGGCGCGGGGTGGTCGCGGTGCCGTGGTGGAGGGCGGCCGGCAGGAGGTCGACCGCGGCTGCGTCCCGGCCCGCCGCGACGGCCAGGAGCAGCCGGAGCTGCGGCGCCGCGCCGACCGCGTCGCCGACGAGGTCCTCGACCGTCGCGGCCGGCACGCCGCCGTGCAGGGCCCACCGGGCCGCCTCGACCAGCCGCGCGGGCCGGCAGTGGCCGACGCAGTCGGCGAGCGCCAGGGCCGGGTCGGCCGGATGCGCCCCGCGGGCCGCGACGGCCACCCGCAGCACCCTGACGAGGCCCACGTCGCGCCCCTCCCCGTCGGCACGGGCCAGGAGGCGGGCCGCGAGCGGGTCGTCGCCGCGCTCGACCGCGAGGAGACCCGCCGTCGCCACGAACCTGACCCGCTCCAACGGATCCGTCTCGATCGGCAGCCGCGACCAGGTGAGCGCCTCGGCCCGGGCGAGGTCCCCGGTCCGCAGCGCGTGCGCGATGCCGAGCGCGGTCGTGCGCCCCGCGCAGAACTCCAGCCCGGCCCGGCCGATCGCGGCCATCGCCTCGTCGAACAACCGCCGCCCCGTCACGTCGCCGAGCCCCGGCAGGCCGACCGCCACGAGGTTGTTGATGGCCCGGCCGACCGTCACCGGGTCCCGGTCGTGCTCGGCGATCTGCCGGCACGCGTGCAGCAGCGCCACCCCCCGGTCCCGCCACCCCCCGAACGACAGGGCCGTCCCCAGCGTCACCCCGGCCGAGGCGATGCTCTCCCCGCTGCGCTCCGCGGCCACCATCGCCGCCTCGGCGAGGGGCACGACCACGCCCGCAGCGGTGGTCCGCAGCGCACTCGCCGCCTCCGCCGCCAGCTGCCGCGCCCACGCCTGCCCGATCCAGCCCGCGCCGGCCGCTCCTGCCGCGCCGGCCGCTCCTGCCGCTCCTGCCGTGCCAGCCGCTCCTGCCGTGCCTGCCGCTCCTGCCGTGCCTGCCGCTCCTGCCGTGCCTGCCGCTCCTGCCGTGCCTGCCGCTCCTGCCGTGCCTGCCGCTCCTGCCGTGCCTGCCGC